>JAVHPR010000191.1:0-3644 GCA_036170695.1 Bacteroidia bacterium | reverse complement strand
TAGAGATTCAATTTAATTCAAAGGAAAAGGGATTCAATTACGCGTGGACATTATTTAAAGTAAAAGTAACATTTAATGATGGAAGCTTTTCAGAGGCTTTTAGTGATACAACAATATTAATAGATAACAAAATTCCTCCTGTCCCAACAGGCCTTACAGCTAATTCAATAGGTGATGGTAAAATTGAATTAAAATGGAACCCATCTATTGATGAAACTCTGGTCGGGTATTATATATACAGGGAAATGGAAGGGAATCCTAATGACGCAAAAATTGTGTAGGCGATAATGATAAGGATACCAAAAATAATAATAGTGGTTCCTTTGAAAGTATAGGATGGCATAAAATTTGACCGCACGCAAAACAAAGTAATCCCATGTTTAGCCGGAATGAAGGCAATATTTTTCTATGTAATTATTCGAATAAAAAAATATTAAAAATATTAACTATTTCTTGCTTCGATACGACCTCCCTTCGCAAGCAGCAAAACCTCCGTTTAAACTAAGCCTGTCAAGAATAGCCGTAGCAGTGGAAGTTTCGAAGATTTTACCCCATTGAGACGGAATCAGATTGGTTGTGACAACCGTTGAAAAAAGTTCCGAACGTTTAGAGATAATCTGAAAAAGGTCATTGGCCTGTTCCTGGGTTGGAAAGACATAGCCAAGTTCATCTATACACAAGAGCCTGACAGTGGAATAATATTGCAGCATTGTGATTTTGTTCGTTGAACGTCTGAGTTTATTGACCAGATCGAAACAGGAAATAAAAGCGGTCGGTACGCCTTTCTGGATAGCTTTGTAACATAACGCCGATGCCATGTGAGATTTACCGACTCCGCTTGGGCCGATCAAAATTAAGTTTTTAGCTTCTGTCAGCCAGGATGTTTCACTAAAGCTTGTAATTTCATCGCGCGGAATTTTTGGATTAAATTTCCAGTCAAAATCTTCCAGGCGTTTAATCCGTTTGATGCCTGAACGCTGTAACAGACGCTGTATCCGTTTAGTTTCTCTTGTAGAAGCCTCTTCTTTAAGAATCGGAAGAATTGTTTTGAGTTCATCTTCTGTTAAAGATGGACAGGCTGATACGAATTCAAGTTGTTCCCACATTTGTTTAATCGGGGTCATAATCGTTTAAGCTCCTTTCCTTGTATTTGAGGTTTAAGAGTTGAGAATTTCGCGGCCATAAGAGGCCGGGCTCGGAAGATTCGGGCGCGTTCAAAAGGCTTTGCAAGGCCTTAATTTTAAAACAAGACATCGCATTGAGTTCTTTTACGGCTGAAATTAACATGGCCCGTGAATGGGTTTTCAGAAACAAAAATAATTGGTAAGCCGCATCCATAGAATGAATATCATTATCCTGATTGGCTAGAAAATGATTGAAAGCCGGATCCATGCCGGTAATCAATTGAAAGATTCGCCGCATTTTAAATTGGGGTGACTGGTTAAGAAGCTTCTCCGCGTGCAGCGGGTTCTGGATTATCTTTTTTTTCTCAAAAGAACGTTTGTGAACGGCAACTTTTTTACCTGATAAAAAGATTTCGATATATTCAGGATAAGCTGAAATTTCAACGGCCCTGGCAGCGCAGGAAGAAGGGACAGAATATTTGTTTGTTTCAAATTCAACCAGAGCTGTTTTAGAAACTACGGCCTGAATAATGCGCCTTGGCAAATAGGAATGTTCCGGCGGGCGCAGGAGGCGTTCCTGACTCAAAAGGTCTTTAGGTGTTTTTCCTGTCGAGCGATGAATAATAGTATTGCGTTTTTCAAACCAGAGATGAAATTTCCTGTTAAGATCGGGAAGATCCACAAAGGTTTCCGCGTAAAGAAACGAACGAATATCCCTGATAATTCTTTCCACACGGCCTTTTTCGTTGCCTTTGTATGGATTACAGGCGTGGATTGAAAAACCGTAAAACCGGGCGAAATCTAAAAACTGCGGGTTATATTCAATCTCAGGGCCGTGTTTAAGAACAACACTCTTGAGATTATCATATCTGTGGCGGTGAGCCAGCCCGCCGATATGCTTGAAACATTCCATATGTCCGGAAAGAAAGAATTCAAATGACGTTTTTGGATAAAACTGTCCCCATGCGTAACGCGAATATGAAAGAACATAAACAAAACCGGCTACCTGGCCTATTGTTTCGTGATTCAGAAAGAACCAGTCAACCTGTGCCTCTTCACCCGGCAGAAAGGTAAGAGCATGATACGCCTTGTGCTTTGGTTTACGATATTCTCTGGATAGCAGAACTACCGAAGGATAACTGCCTTTATATCCATAAGATAAAAGCCTTTCATAAATCTGAGTTGCTTTTAACCGCGGATATTGTTCATACCATTGATTGATCAGATGAGCATATTCGTCAAGGATAGATTTTTTAGGAATCAATGGAACTGATTCAGACGAATTATTCAGTATCCCCCTGACTCGTTTGCGGCCAATTAAAAGCTCTTTGGATATTTGCCGTTCAGAAAGTCGTTCCACCTGTCGCAGGTGCAATACTCTCTGTATTAGAGATTCTTCGTTCATAAAATGTGCCTCCTTAAAATACACCCGTCAGGTCATAAAACCTGCCGCTGGGTAACCGGTTAGCTATACATTTAAAGCGTTTGCGATTATCCCAGAAAGACCCCGGTTTTGACAATGGACTTGCTTTTGTCAAACGCACTATTAACCATCTTTTGTTATACGTTAAGCAGCACTTATCCCTTTTGTTCCCAACGAGTTGCGTCAATATCGACTTGCTTTTGTCAAACATCCTTCTGCCCCGTATTTTTTGCATCCGAGTTTTTGTATCTTTCCTGTTTTTTTCTAAAATTCCGGGATTCCCGGCCCGTCTTTCTTTGCTGTAATCGGGATGCTCTTTATGCCATTGCCGGGATTGTACGCGCTGCTCTTCCAGACAATCAGGATTTTTTATCCGCCAATCCAGCTCATTCTGTCTCTGGCGTTTTGTTTGACATTCATCCTTTGAACAATATCGCTGCTTTCCTTTTGTCCTGGGATCGGGATAAAATAATTTCCCGCAGCATCGGCAATGTTTTCGTCTCTTACGTGACCACTTTTTAGTTTGTCTCATTATTCACCTTGAGACAAGTTTGCCATCATTGGATAAAAATACTAATAAAATTGTTGAATTGTTTTTCAGCGGTGTTTCTCTGATAATTTGAATTTGAAAGGATGAATGCTGAAAATATATTTGCAGGTTGTTCGAAAAAATGAATTACAAAATGTTATCCACATATCCACAGATATTCACAAAGAAAAAAAAGTAGCAAAAAAAAGAAATTTAGTGCAATATCAATAATAAATTAAAATCTTAAAAAAATTTTTGGGTTACCTAAATCCAGATAGTTTATCTACACGGAACCACACTGATTAGTTTTGGTATCTTTTTGATTATTACCAACACTATTTGGAACATAATTAATTATGTTGGGATCGTATTCTAAGCTAAAACTGGCGCCATAAATATTACTTATTTCTTTTGCATTTATACCAAGTGTAATTTCAAGGCCTGAGGTAGAATCTTGGGCAAGATAGATTGAATTAGTTACCGGAGCCTTTTCCACTGTAAAGAAAATTGTTTGTAAAGTACCTGTAGGTTCTTCAGAGGAGGTAGGGTGTTTTTTATTGCACCAACA
>JAVHPR010000190.1:0-17311 GCA_036170695.1 Bacteroidia bacterium | reverse complement strand
TTTTTTAAGATTATTTTCTAATCTATATTATCTGCCCAGAGTCTTCGACAAGCTCTAACTGACAGCGCGGTAGTCATATTGAGCTTGTCGAAATATGTGCGATGGTTTCTTAAAAAACAACATTATTATATGTACCCAAAATGAAAAATTGGAATACAATTACAACTTCTCTAACTCTTCTTTATAATCATATTGCAGGTCTTCATGTAATTTTGAGAAAGCCGTTTTTATTTTTTCGCTTTCACGGAAATATAGATTTGAAAGAACAACGTTATTTTCGATTGGAATTTCAGTTGCTTTCACTTTTAAACAGAAATAAATTCTCAGTTCAATTTCAGTCTGTTTAGATCCCGAATATTTAATGAATTTATTTATATATCTTAAAACTTTTCGAAGACTTTTTTTTATAAGATAGGTAGTATTTCTGTTTATTCCGATAAACAATAAATCTATTTCTTCCTTGATATTTTTAATATACGTTTTTTCGTCATGTGCCTCAAAAAGAAGGTAGGAAAGTAATTCTTTATTGTCCTTTTTGTATTTAGCCAAACGCACACAAAGTTCTTTCAGTGCTTTAGGTTCAAGTACTGTTAGTTCTTTCTGAAGTTCATGTATAGAAGCTGTTTTCATTGTTTAATTTATAAATTAGTAAAAATACAACTAAGGCACTAAGAACACGGAGATTCACAAAGATTATATTTTATTATATCCGAGATTTTTTTGTGAAAATTATTTTGAACTTTCATTTTTTTAAAGTGTTTCTTAGTGTACTACTTACCTTAGTGGTGAACCTTGTTTTTCACTATCATCACACTTCCCTTCCAATCGGGAAGTTCAATAAGGCTTTCGGGAATGGTAGGCATAAATTCATCAAATGCCTTTTTTATTCCATCCCATGAATGATTGTAATCATGAACAATAATAACACCTCCCGGAGAAAGCCGTGGATAGAAAAATTTCAATCCTTCAATTGTGGGCAAATATAAATCGGCATCTAAATGAACGAATGAAAATTTTTCATTCTCTAAACCTACTGATGTTGAAGGGAAATGACCGGTATGGAAAATTACCTTTTCTCCTCCGTCGATGTGTTTTTTAACAGTTTCGGCATCGGTATCCGAAAATTCCTTGGCGGTAAATTTCCCTCCATGTTTATTTTCAGATTGCAAATCTTTTTCACTAAATCCCTCAAACGTATCGAATAGATGAAGTTTCCGGGAAGAATTTATCTCATGAATAAGTTTTGCTGTTTCCCCTTTATGCACACCTAATTCTGCAAAATCACCAATAACATTTTCCCTTGTTAATCTTTCAATTTGAAACCAGATACTGTAAAATCGAATTTTATCAAAGTAGTTGCATTCGAGAGATTTTAACTCTTTCGAAACTAATTTATTTTTAACTGCATCTTCCCATTTATATGGTTTGTAAACTTTGTATGACCAAAAAGTTTCTAAATACTTATAAATAACAAGTACTAAAATAAATATTAGAATTCCGGAAATAATATCGACGGTATAATTCATAAATTAAATTGAAAAATTAAATAAACCATTTGAACATAAAGTAAATCAGCACATCTATAATCAGCATTTCAGCACATTTTCAAATTTACACATTTTCAAATTAGTTTATTTCTTGCCACTAACAATTTCAAACTTTTGAACAATGGATTCACCAGTTTCATCAACCAGAGTCAATATGTGAACTCCTTCATCAGGGCTTAAAGCCATTTGGTGGGTATCTTGTGTGCTTCCGATATATATTCCATCTAAATGCCAATAAATAATGCTGTTTGCCATGCGATGTGCAACCTGAAAAATTGTTTTTCCCAGTGAACCATTCAGTTCGATCGGCACATAAATTTTAGTTAATTGTTTTGGGTATATTATTTCCATTGAACTTAATCCCCCTGTTTCACAGTCTTTCCTGAAAGGAGGTAACTCTTTATAACTTGCATTTTTTGATTTATAATATAATTCCATTGCAGGAGGCAGGACAAACCAACTCACATGTTGCATTTTATTTACATCTTCACAATTGCTGTTTACACGGTACTTTCCTTCCTTGTCTAAATGTATTGTGTGGTGAAACTTACATGGTTCGGTTCGTAATCCGGATTTTTGAATCCAAACAATATCTTTAGGCTCACAAATATCTGTGCATCTGTATCCGCTTTGACGACAGATTGGCACTTTTTCCATTTCATCATAAGGTTGTGAAAACCATTTACCGGGTTTTAATAAACTGAAAATATCAAACATAATGGGTGCCGCAGTTTGAATTCCAATTAGTCCGGGACGACCTTCACCATCAGCATTTCCAACCCAAACAGCAACAACATATTTGGGCGTAACGCCAACAGCCCAACCATCGCGGTAACCGAAGCTGGTACCTGTTTTCCAGGCTACTTTACTTGCAGAAGTGTATTGTTTCCATCCCGAATCCTCATCAGGACGGGAAACTTCAACCATGGCTTCGAAAGTTAAATAAATGGAAGCAGCATCAAGAGTTGCAGCTTCTTCTAAGTCGGGAGTGCCAGACTTTTGTGGGACGTAAGTAGGAGCATGAAAATCCTTTTTATTATATTTTCCATTATAGGTTGTATAATGATTCAGTGTCCTGGCCATACTTGCATACATTCCGGCAATATCCCACAATTTGCCTTCTGCACCGCCTAATATAATTGATAATCCGTAATGATCGGGAGTAAAAGTCAATGAAGTCATTCCAATTTTCTTGAGATTGAAATTAAATTTTTCAATACCATAATTTTGAAGCATGCGCACAGCAGGGATGTTCAGACTACGCGCTAATGCACGTTTTGCCGGAACAGCGCCATCGAATGTTCCACTGTAATTTTGCGGAACATACCCTGCAATTTGTGTTGGTATATCGGGAATCAAAGTGGAGGCAAGTAATTCACCATCATTGAGCATACTCACAAATAAAAAAGGCTTTAAAATACTGCCTGTACTTCGGGGAGCGGTAATTACATCCACATCATTTTCATATTCGGCCTGCCCTGTATTTTCAGTATTCCCTACATAAGCTAATACCTCTCCCGAATTCACATCCAAAACAAGAGCACATGCATTGTGAATCTCATTTGCCTTTAAAATTTTATGATGATTTTCGATGATCTCATTTACGCGTTCTTGTAAATGCCCATGAAGAGTGGAAAGAATACGTTCTCCATTATGCCCTTCTTTGGCGGCACGCTGTAATAAATGAGGCGCAATCTGCGGTATTGGGTAGGGTTTTCCGGGTAAAGATTCTTGTTTACTCAATTCGCATGTTTCTTTATCAATAGCTTTGGATTTAAATAATTGATCGAGTAATCGATCACGTTTTTTCAATAATCGAATCTGATTTTTTCCGGGATAAATTAAACTGGGTGCATTCGGTAAAATAGCCAAGGTTGCAGATTCTGCCCATGAAAGCTTTTCAGGCTCTCTGCCAAAATATCGCCAGGAAGCAGCATCTATACCTACTACATTTCCTCCGAATGGGGCATTGGAAGAATAAAGCGTTAGTATTTCGGATTTTGAATAACTTAATTCCAGCCGGAGTGCTAAAATAATTTCGATTAGTTTTTCAAAGACAGTTCTTTCTTTCTTCTTTCGTGAAAGGCGTATCACCTGCATGGAGAGGGTGCTTCCACCGCTTATTATTTTTTTTGCTTTTATGTTTTGGAAAATTGCACGCGCAAATGCCAAGGGATTAAATCCCAGGTGAAGGAAAAAACTACGATCTTCAAACTGGACAATACTTGCAATAAATTTTGAAGGGATATTTTTGCTGTTAGGAAAACGCCATTGCCCGTCATCAGCTATACGTGCGGAAAGCAGGTTCCCATTGCTGTCTTCTAAAACAGTGCATGTTTTATTGTTGAAAAGAGTGGAAGGAAGGCAAAACATAAACCATCCCAAAAGAATTGCAATAGTTAATAACCATTTTCCTCTTTTACTTTTTATGAATTGCAATATAGAGTCTATGAATTTCAAGGTTTAAATAACGAATAAAAAAACGAATTTACGAAACTGTTAGTAAAAAATTAAGAAACTCTGTTTCGTAAATTCGTTATTAATTCGTTTATCCGTAACCAATCTGAGTTCCACTATTTACAATATGTTATCGAATTATTTTTTCTTCAATGGGATGAGCAGGTATTCTAATCCATTCATCTTTATTTCAAGCATAGTTTGTAAAAGCATACCTAATTTACCATCCGGGAAACCTTTGCGCTGAAACCATTCGAGATAGGAAACAGGAAGATTGCACAATAGCGTGCCTTTGTATTTCCCAAAAGGCATTTGCATGCTAACTAATTGTAATAAAAACTGAGGGTTTGCTTCGGTTGTGTTCAATTGAATATTGTTATTATTGGTTTCTCAAAGGTAGGAGTATGAAAATGGAATTCAAAATTTCAATTTTTGATTATGAGAATTGTTGGAGAGCAATTACGTTCCTTATGGATAAAAAATGTGCTTTAATCTGTCCACGAAGTTTTTTATGTGATTGAATAAAATGTACGTACTTTTGCAAAAAAAAGTATTATAAATATGCATTTAGCTCAGGATTTTCAAGAATTATTTACAATTACCTCATTAATTAGTTTACTCACTTTATCTGTATTGGAGATAGTACTCGGTATTGATAATATTATTTTTATTTCAATAACTGCCGATAAACTACCTCGGTCCAAACAGCGTAAAGCGCGTACAACAGGTTTGCTGCTTGCATTAATCATGCGTATCGCATTGCTGTTTAGTATTTCATGGGTAGTTGGTTTAAAAGAAGCATTATTTTCTATTGGAAGTTTTGGCGTTACAGGACGGGATATAATATTATTCTCAGGAGGTGTATTTTTACTTTACAAAACTACACTTGAATTGCATAACAAAATACAGGGTTATGATGAAGCGGAAATTAAAATCAAGAAAATTAGTTTTAATGCAATTGTTGCTCAGATTGTATTGATTGACATTGTGTTTTCATTCGATTCCATACTCACAGCTGTGGGGCTTGTAACTAATTTATTGATTATGATTTTTGCTGTAATAATAGCGATGATAATTATGATAGCTTTTTCTGAAAAAGTAAGTGATTTTATTAATAAAAACCCTACCATTAAAGTATTGGCACTTTCCTTTTTGTTAATGATAGGTTTGATACTTATCCTGGACTCCTTTCATCAACATATTGACAAAGCGTTTATATACACTGCAATTGCATTTTCGTTATTTGTAGAAATGATGAATATCCGAATGCGAAAGAAGAGTGGCCAAAGGAAGTCATTGGATACCAATAATGATAAAAGGGATGTAATATAAGCCCCCGCGATTCATTGCAACTCCTCTCCTACTCAAAGGTTAGGCGGGGCTTACATAATCACTTAGATAATGAAAGCGTGGCTGCAATTTCCCATCCTTTGTAATGCTCCCCCGTTCAATCATTCCATGATCATCATTTAATAATAATGCAGGTAAAACTTTTTCAATTAATTCTTTACCGAAATCTTCGGAAGCATTACGAGGCAATTCACATGGTAAATTATCAACCGCCATCACAGTAATAGTATCATTGCTGAAAGGTTCTCCAATTTCTTCTGTTACAGGATTATAGCCATAAAATTTGTCTTCAATTGTAGTTGATCTCACTGTAGAAGGAATACAACCATTGATATCACAGCTTATATCGGCAATTACGCTGATACGAAAATCAGGTGACCGCATTTCATTTTTTGTAAACATGATAGGAGCGTGGGGATCCCAAAATGAGCCATGAATAAGCAAATCACAGTCTTTGATATATTTTCCAAAAGTTGAACGATACTTTTCTGGATGTTTATAAAAATTTTCCAAACTCCAATCAGAGCCATCTAAAGCCTCATTATAATTTTGTGAATCAATCTGAATATAAGTTGGTTCGCGGAAAGAGTAGTGCGTAAATTCATAAGGTGTAATTCTTCGAATATCCATAACCCCCAGTAATTCAACAGCTCCATTGGCAACACGCCCGTTCCCTGTAACAATAATTTTGATATTTGTCAGGTTCACTTTTTTTAATTCTTCTTTCAATTCTTTTTTGTCGTAACACAGATGTGCCGGCTTTAAATCAAATAGTTTGTATTTTTTTCCATAGCCTAAAATACCATTATAAGCGCCTACAATGCCTGCATAATGCCCAAAGCCGATCACCCTGTTAAATTCGGCATCTGTCAAACATTCGTAATCGATCAATTGCACATTTTTTTGCAGAATTGTTTGCAATAGTTCTTTGTTATGAGGCTGCTTTTTGATGGTATGGGAAAAGAATAAATATTTTTTACCGACAATCAGATTTTTTTTAGGAACTTCTTTTACACCAAATAAAATATCACAATCACTAACATCTTCAGACATTTTAATCCCCTTAGAAATATACTCCTCATTCTTATAACTGCGCCAGTCGCTTGGTTGGATGACAACCTCCACATTCTTGAAATTATTTTGAATGAATACACATTGTTCTGGTGTAAATGGCACACGCTTGTCATGGGGAGTTTTTTCTTCTCTTAAAATACCTAACTTCATATTAAATTGTTTTTTATTTAAAAAAGGTTAATAATTTATCTCCTTTAATATTTTCTTTACTAACCGGAGTTGTTTTTAATACAGGTGCTTTAACACCTTTTTCTATTTTTTTATCCGAAATAAATACACGCGCTTCATCCCAGGCATCAATTTCAATAAAACTGTTCAGGAGTTGTTCTCCACCTTCAACAATTAATGACTGAATGGATCGTTGTTTCAATTCATTTAATAGTTGAGGAATAATAGCTTGTTCAAAATCAATTTTTACATAATCTAAATTAGGTTCTGAAGGCGCTTCTATAGCAGTAAATATCAAAGTTGGTGTGCTTTTGTCAAAGAGGTGATATTGTTTTGGTATTCGTAACCATTTGTCAATAGTAATTCGCAATGGATTCTTCCCTTGCCACTCCCGAACTGTCAACTGTGGATTATCAAGTAAAGCGGTGTTGGTTCCTACCATTATTGCTTGTTCCTGGCTGCGCCATTGATGCACCAATTTTCGGGACTCTTCATTGCTTATTTGTAACGCTTTCCCGGGGTTTTCTTCATTTCGTTCTACATCAATAAAACCGTCGAGAGTTTGTGCCCATTTTAAAATAATATAAGGTCGTTTTTTTTCATGGAAAGTAAAAAAACGTTTATTTAATTTTTTGCAATCCTCTTCCAGAATGCCTTCAATTACGTTAATTCCGGCTTTCGTAAGTTTATCAATACCACGTCCGTTTACGATTGAATTGTTATCCATACTGCCAATAACAACATTGGGAATCTTATGTTCAATAATTAAATCTGCGCAGGGTGGTGTTTTACCGAAATGCGAACACGGTTCCAGATTTACATATAGAGTTGCTCTTTTCAATAACTCTTTATTTTCAACAGAATTAATTGCATTTACTTCTGCATGTGCTTGTCCGTATTGTTGGTGGTACCCTTCACCAATAATTTTTTCATCGCAAACAATAACACTTCCAACCATTGGATTGGGGGCAACGTTTCCAAAACCTTTTATTGCAAGTTGAAGGCAACGCTGGATATATGTTTCCTGAATAGTCATTTCGGGATCAAAGTTAAGACATTCGGCAATTATCAGATAAAAATTTTTACTTTTATATTCTATGCGTATTGTTGCTAACAAAATAGTGGATATTGTCAGGTTTTTTCGTGAAGAATTAACAAACCTTTATGAAAAAGAAGAGATTGAAACGTTTATTGCCTATTGTTTCGAAGAATATTTGAATTTGAAACGTGCCGATATTTTTTTGAATAACAATTCAGCAATTTCTGAATCGGAATTATTGAAATTTAATTTTGCAGTAAAAGACTTAAAGCAGAATAAGCCAATACAATACATTCTGGGTAAAGCCGATTTTTATGGGTTGAAATTCATTGTAAATCCTCATGTTTTAATTCCACGGCCCGAAACTGAAGAACTTGTACATTTGATTATTAAAGAAAGAAAAGCCCCCCCCAACCCTCCCGAAGGGAGGGAGTTCCAAGGCACAAGCCAAACTGAGAACATATTTGGAAGTTATTCCTCCTCTTTGGGGAGGTTAGAAGGGGCTCCTTCCTTCCTGGACATAGGTACAGGAAGCGGATGCATTTCTATTGCTTTAAAAAAAAATATTCCATCCGCTAAACTTTATGCACTGGATATTTCGACTGAAGCATTGGATGTTGCTAAACAAAACGCAGTTTTTAATAACGTGGATGTCGAATTTGTTGAGCATGATATATTTTCTCCAGACTTTCCATTCCAAAACCCTGATTTAAAATTCGATTGTATCGTTAGTAACCCTCCCTACATTTGTATTTCGGAAAAAAGCCAAATGCATAAGAATGTATTGGAACACGAACCACATTTAGCATTATTTGCAAAGGATAGCGATCCTTTACTTTTTTACAATACTATCGCCGATTTTGCACTAAAACATTTAAAACAAAGTGGGAAATTATACTTTGAAATTAATCAGTCTTTGGGTATAGAAATAAAACAAATGCTTAAAACTAAAGGTTTCAAAAAAACACTTTTATTTAAAGATTTGAATAATAATAATCGCATGGTGTGTTGTACTATTTAGTGTAATTTAGTGTAATTTAATGTATGGACAGCTATTCGGAAAATTCACATATTTTTTGATGAATATTTTAATTAACATGAAAAATATTTTTATTTTATTCTTGTTTTTTTTATCATACACCTGTAGTTCACAAAAGGGTGTTAGTGTTGATGTCTTACCTACCAATATTGGTGGTAAAGCTGAATTTAAAAGAGTTTTTGAGCAGGAATTAATTTTCCCTGAAAGCACATTAAAAGAAAAAACTGTAAAAAAGGTGACTATCAACTTCATTGCCATGAAGGATAGTACCGTAACCCAATATAAAATTTCTGAATCGGGAGGTGCTGATATTGATGCAGAAGCAATACGGATTTTTAAATTATTTCAGTGGGTTCCGGCAATAAAAGATGGCAAGTTTGTAAGTTCAAACTGGTCAGCAACTTTTAATTTCGATCCCGGTAGGTATCCAAAAATTTGCCGTGAGAGAGGGTTTCAAAAATTTACTTATTTGACAGAGGCAAAAATAGACAGCTCCGCAATTATCTATAAAAATCCTGATCAGCTACCTATGTATCAAAAAGGCAATTATGCTTTACAGGATTTCATTAAAGAAAATTTAGAATACCCAAAACAAGCACAATTGTCGAATATACAAGGTACTGTTGTCTTACGTTTCGTTGTTGAACCCAGCGGATTGGTCACGAATATTGGCACAGAAAAAACAATTGGCGGAGGTTGCGAACAAGAAGCCATTCGAGTGCTTCAATTGATAAAATGGTATCCCGGGAAAAAAGATAATAAGTTTGTGCGTGCGCAAATGACATTCCCATTTTATTTTATTCTCAATGATGAATTTCGCGATAATAGCGGAGGAGAACAAAAATAAAAACTATTCTATCTTTTCTACAACCACAGCAGTCCCGTATGCAAGTACCTCGGTAAGCCCATTCATTACTTCATTGGCATCATAACGCATATTTATGATAGCATTGGCACCTTGTTCTTTACCATGTTTTATCATCAGTTGCAAGGCTTCTTCCCTGGCATTTTCACACAACTCAGTATAAATGGCACTTTTACCACCAAAGATGGTCATAAAACTACCGGCAATATTTCCTATGATGCTTCTGGAACGAACAGTAATACCACGTATCAAGCCTAACTGTTTTTTTATTCTATAACCTTCCAGTGAAGTACTGGTAGTTATCATTATTGAATTGTCCATTTTTTATGATTAATTTATTTGTACAAAATTACATACAATTTTATTTCAATATTTCCTTCAACTCTTTACGATACAACGCATTTTCATTCATTCCATTGTGCATCTGACCTTGCAATAACATCACTTTATCTCCATCCTTCAATAATTCTTTTAACTTAAGTGAGGAACCACAATAAATGACTTCATCTTCTTCCCCATGGAAAATATTTATCGGACATTTAACTTTCAGAATGTATTCGTTAGTTCGGAATTTGTATCGGATTAAAAACGCTGGCAGGATTTTTACGTACTGATGCGCTAAATCATGTATATTATAATACGGTGCTTTTAATATAAGCTTTTTAGGGGTATTTGTTGAAGCTAAATGAGTGGCTATCCCGGTTCCAATAGAATATCCAATTACTATTATGTTTTCTTCTTTGTATTGAGTTTTCAAAGAATCATATACTATTTGGGCATCATTAAATATTTGTTTTTCGCTAGAAATCCTTCCTTTACTCTTTCCAAAACTTCTGTAATCAAAAATAAAAAAGTCATAATTGTTTTTCAGGTATTCATCTGCCAGAGTACCCCATGATTCAATGGAGCCGCTATTACCATGCAAATAAAAAATCAAACCTTTACTCGAATTGGCTCGAAATAGTACTCCATTTAAACTTGTTTTTTTATCAACCGGAATAAAATATTCTTGAAATGTATGCGTGAAAGCAAATTTGTGATTTTCTGGTAAAGTGTCAGGGAAAAACAATAATTTCTCTTGTTTACAGGATAATATAAGAGACATTACACTCATCAGAAGTATGATTAATTGGATTGATGTTTTAAAATTAAGAGTCATTTTGCGTGCAATCCGAACCCCTTGTTTTAATTTTTTACTATTTTAACGATGGCTTGAATAGCCATTTACAGCCAAGATAAGGTTTTAAATTAATAAAACAAAACAATGGTGTAAATCCGAAGTGATAACGAAAGGCATAATTCAATAAGCGATAAAGATTTTAGTTCTTTTTATCCTCAACAATAACGAAAATATCTTCATTATTTCGTTTCATCAGATATTTTTCGCGGGCAAATTTTTCCAGGGTATGAGGATTGGTAGTAAGTTCTTTTATATCAGAGGTAATTACAGAAATTTCCTGTGAAAAATAATTCCTCTCTTTTTCAAGTTGTTTTACTTGCTGACGAAGTTCAATTTGTGTTCCCAAATCATTTTTGTCGAAGAAAATAACCCAGACCAATAATCCAATTACGGTAAGCAAATACTTGTTTTTTAAAAACGGCAGGATTTTTCTCATGGCCTCAAAAGTAGAAACAAACTCTATAATAAATACATGATGTGGAAAAGTTTGCTCATTTGTTAATAATGATGTAACATGGATTTATGGCTAACCTTTCTTTAGCGAAACCATTTTAATAGCAGTAATTGCGGCTTCATCACCTTTATTGCCGTGTTTCCCTCCGGATCTTTCCTGGGCTTGCAGTAATGTATTTGTGGTTAACAATCCGAATATAACCGGTTTATTATATTTCAAACTTACAGTGGTAACGCCATGTGCTACGGCATCACAAATAAAATCAAAATGACGTGTTTCACCTTGTATCACACATCCCAGGCAAATAACGCAATCAATACTTTTATCCTCACACAAGAGCTGTGCACCAAAAGTTAATTCAAAACTTCCCGGAACGTATTTTACAATAATATCATTTTCGGTAAGGCCGTATTTTAATAATGAAGTTATTGCTCCATCACGTAGTGCGCCTGTAATGGCAATATTCCATTCAGCCACAACAATTCCAATTCGCATTCCGGCACCATTTGGAATAGTGGTATGATTAAAATCTGATAAATTTTTTAGTGAGGAGGACATAATAAGAATTATTGATTTTTGGAATTTTAGAATTGCTGATTTTAATTCTAAAATTCAAAAACTTTAAAATTCTAAAATTTGATTACAAATTGCCTGATGTCTTAGCGCGACTAATGTATTTTTCGATATCCTTGCCGTCAGTTGTTTCGCCAAATTCGTTTTTAATACGTTCATAAAGCTTAACAGCATCAACATAATTACCTTTATCTTCATTAGCCATTGCTGCTTTTTTCAAAAATAGCGGTGTAGTAAAAGTATTTACATTTTGTTCGGCAGCTTTTAAATAATAAGTAATCGCCTCATCAGTTTTTCCTAATTCCAAATTAGCATCTCCAATGGCTCCGGTTGCCTGAGGCCCAACTATTTGATCATTCCCGTCAAATTTCTCCAAATGTTGAATTGCATCTTCGAATTGCCCTTGTTTTAAATAACAAATACCTAAATAATATTCAGCTAAATTACCTGATGGTGTGATGCTGAATTCATCCACAATTTGTATAAAACCTAAGGCAACTCCATCACCATTCATTGCTTTACTTATTGAATCTTTACCAAAATAATCTTCAGCTTTAAACATTTCAGTTCGTGCTCTTGATTCTTCATCAGCTACATACCAGTATTTATATGCAAAATAACCTCCCACCAATGCCACCACAATAGCAGCAATAATCATCAAGCTCTTTTTATTTTGCTCAATATAAAGTTCAGTTTTGCTTAACGCCTGTTCAACGTCAACAATTGGTTCATCTGTTATTTTCTGTGCCATAATTTGTTTTAATGTAATTAATCGGAGTGCAAAAATAAGTTTTTTTTGCAATATCTGTAATTTAATTACAAAATATGCTTTAATTTACAAATAACGATTGATTACGAATTTACTAATCTGTATTGGGTGTAGGAAAAATCCCCCTAAAAGTCATAAAGTCAGTAAGCCCATGCACATATTTCGACAGGCCTCAATATTATTGCGCGCCGTCAGTCAGAGCTTGTCGAAGACCTCGGGGAGGCACATATGTATATTGGGATATGGCATGGAATAAAAGCATTTAGGGATATTTGTCGTATCCCCTTAGTATTGGTTAACTACAGATAATGAATGTTTACAAATTACGAGATTGTGTTTTGTGTTGTCTGTATCTCAAAAAAAATCTGTTCTCAAATAAAAAGCTGTTTTTAACATATAGTTTCGTAAATTCGTAACCTTTCGTTATTTGTACCCAATGTATCTCAAGAAATTATCTGTCCTCAATTTCAAAAATTATCCTGAAGCGGAATTGCAGTTTAGCAGTCACATCAATTGCTTTACCGGCAATAATGGACAGGGAAAAACTAATGTTCTGGATGCCATTCATTATCTTTCGTTTTGCAAAAGTTTTTTCAATCCTATCGACAGTCAGAATATTTTGCATGAAGCTCCTTTTTTTCTAATTCAGGGCTCCTATTTTGTTGATGATAAAGAGGAAGAAATTTATTGTGGATTAAAACGCAATCAAAAAAAACAGTTTAAACGTAACAAAAAGGAATATCAGCGCCTTGCCGACCATATTGGTTTATTTCCACTGGTTATGATTTCACCAGCCGATTCGGAACTCATAACGGAAGGAAGCGAAAGTAGGAGGCGATTTATTGATAGTGTGATCGCCCAATTTGACAGAGAATATTTAGAGAACCTGATAAGCTATAATAAAGTACTTTCTCATCGAAACGCTTTGCTCAAACAATTTGCCGATAGCAGACATTTTGATAAAGACTCCTTGGAAATATGGGATGTTCAACTTGTTGACTATGGTAAAAAGGGACATGAAGCCCGAAAAAAATTCATTAATAGTTTTATTCCTATTTTTCAGCAATATTATGAACTGATTTCAGGAGGGAATGAACAGGTGGGGATACAATATGTATCGCATCTGAATAATTTGTCATTTGAAGAGGCATTGGCAAATGCTCTTTCCCGCGACAGAGCGATCGAATACACTACTGTTGGAATTCATAAAGATGATCTTGAATTTACAATTAATGGATATTCGTTGAAAAGATATGCATCTCAGGGACAACAAAAATCATTTCTAATTGCATTGAAATTAGCGCAATTCGATTTCATGAAAAAGATTAAAAAGGTTACACCTATTCTTTTGCTTGATGATATTTATGATAAATTAGATGATTTGCGGGTTAATCAATTAATGGAATTAGTGCGCAGCGATAATTTCGGACAGCTTTTTATTACCGACACACACTTAACTCGTTTGTCTGATTTATTTAAAACATCAGGCGCCGATTTTAAAGTTTTTGAAATTTCAAATGGTAATGCAAGGGAAATAAAAGCCCCTCCCGGCCTCCCCAAAGGGGAGGAGAACCAACACACAAGCGAAATAGTAGCTTAACGGGTAGCATTTCCCTTCCCCTTGGGGAGGTTAGGAGGGGCTTTAATAAACCAATAAAAATGAGCAAACACAATGAACATAGCCTTAAAGAAGCTATTGAACAATTGCTGAAAACATATAAACTGGATGATCGGCTGGCAGAAAAGCGCTTAATAAGTTCCTGGGAAAGTGTCATGGGCGTAATGATTGCGAAACATACAACAGATATTTACATCAAGCATCAGCAACTAATTGTTTCGCTGGATTCGTCTGCACTACGAAATGAATTGTCTTTAGCAAAATCTAAAATTGTTAAAATGTTGAATGAGACTGTAGGCAAAAATGTTATTAATGAAATTATTTTGAGATAGTTTTCATGCAAAATAGCTGAGAAATATTTTATAATCATATTTTAGTCACAACGAATTATTCATTATGCGAATCAAGCATTGTATTTTCTCAAATCGTGTGATGTCACCCTGAGTCTGTTGAAGGGTTTGCGATGGCTTGCCCACATACTTCGACAAGCTCAGTATGACCTATACACTCAACATTTATTTCTACCTTTGATTGGTATTAAAAAAATCTTAATTTTATCATAACCATCAGCGTCATCAGCGTTCCATTCGTATCTGAAATCCAAAATCTAAAATCTATAAGTATATGAAATTAAAATTATCGCTTTTATTTGTTTTAACAAGCCTTTCGACATCAATCATCATCGCTCAAACAGATTCAGCCATGATCAAAAAAATATTTAACGAAGCCTTGACAAACGGAAAAAGTTATTCTAATCTTAATTATTTATCAAAAAAAATTGGCGGGCGATTAAGCGGATCTCCGCAGGCACAGCAGGCAGTAGAATGGACATTTAAAGCCATGAAAGAAGCCGGAGCCGACACTGTTTTCTTGCAGGAATGCATGGTACCGCACTGGGTGCGTGGTGAAAAAGAATCTGCTAAAGTAATCGCTTCCGGAATGAAAAATTACAAACCAGTTCCCATTTGTGCATTAGGAGGCTCTATTGCTACACCTGCAGAGGGTATTACAGCTCGTGTAGTTGAAGTGAAAAGTTTTGAGGAGTTAGCAAAATTAGGAAGAGAAAAAATAGAAGGGAAAATTGTTTTTTATAACAGTCCAATGGATCCAACACAAATTGAAACGTTTAATGCATACGGCAATGCCGTAATGTTTCGCTGGGCTGGTGCATCAGAGGCAGCCAAATATGGTGCTGTTGGAGTAGTGGTGCGTTCATGCACATTAGTGCAGGATGATAATCCGCATACAGGTGTAATGGGTTATAAAGACAGTATTAAAAAAATTCCTGCCTGTGCAATAAGCACCAATGCTGCAAACTGGTTAAGCGAAAGTTTGAAAACGTATAAAAACTTGAAATTTTATTTTAAGATGAGTTGTCAAACATTGCCGGAAGAAAAATCCTACAACGTAGTTGGAGAAATCCGCGGAAGTGAACCATCAAAAGAATACATTGTAGTTGGCGGACATCTCGATTCATGGGATAACGGTGAGGGTGCCAATGATGATGGTTGTGGTATTGTTCAATCTATTGAAGTGATTCGCATTTTTAAAACTTTAGGTATAAAACCAAAATGCACAATACGTGCTGTTGCCTTTATGAATGAGGAAAATGGTGGGCGGGGTGGGAAAAAATATGCAGAGTTGGCAAAACTGAATAATGAAAAACATATTGCCGCAATTGAATCCGATGCAGGTAGTTTTACTCCGCAAGGCTTTAGCAGCGATGTTACACCAGAGGTAAAAACGAAATTAAAAAGCTGGCGGCCATTATTTGAACCTTATGGAATTGTTAATTTTGATCGGGATGGAGGCGGTTCTGATATTGCACCATTAAAAAAAGATGGCGTACCTTGCATAGAGCTGATGCCGGATTCACAACGATACTTCGATTTTCATCACTCCCCTTCCGACGTTTTTGAAAATGTGAATAAACGTGAATTGGAATTAGGCGGTGCCGCCATGACCTCCTTAGTATGGTTAATATCACAATACGGATTGTATTAACCGCTTTTCGCGATGTCATTTTTCCGTATTACCGGAAAAATAAACACTGACAATTTCAACGATTTTACTACTTTTGGAAAAACAATTTTTTTAAACACAAACAAATAAATACATGAAAAAAATAGTACTGGCATTAGTAATAACTACATGCACAATAGGCACAGCATTAGCACAAAAAGAAGTGAAATATGCTAAACTTTATTATAAGGATTCGAAAGTTGAAACTACTGAACTAACTATTACCATTGATAATGCGGTATCTACAGAAGGTGAAACAAAATTGAAATTGAAAATAACTAACAAAACCAACGATTACATTATTTATAAACCAGAAGAAAGCACGTTTATTATTAATGGAAAGGAAATGAAACCTAAAGAAAAAACATTAATCATAGCTCCTAACGAATCAGATTTTAGAATTGTAAATATGAAAAACCCAAAGTCGAATACCATTAAAAGTTATTCGTTTGTGCTGGATGGTTTATATAAAGTGGTACCAGAAAGTAAAAGCCTAGCTGTTGCTGATTTCAGGCTTCCTGTTTCACAAAACGAATTTAAAGCCGGCAATTTTAATTGTTCTATGCTTAAATTATACAAAGAAACCGATGCAACAGATGTTAAATTTAAATGTGCATATAATGGTGAGAAAATCGGATTTGTTTCACCTGCAAAAATTGCAGTAAAAATGCCTGATGGAAATGAGTATGCTGCTGTAAAGGTTGGCTTGTTTGCAAATCTAAAACCTTTAATGCTTATGAAAGGGGAGGATGATAATTTTTCTTTGCACTGGGAGCGTATGGAAGGCGGTAAAACAATGGACATGCAAAAAGTTGAAATGATGATAAAATGGAATGATGCTTTTATAGAAGCAAGTCCTGAAAAAATGAAATCAGAAAAAATTGAAATGCTATTTGATGAAGAAACATCTAATGCAAAAAACAAATAAAATCTGTTGAAGTTTTTTTTAGAAAACAGCAACAGGCTTCCCTCTTAAGGCACAAACCTAAATCTTTTTTATTCAGACGAGATGTTTGCTAATTTAAGAATCATTTTTTACATTTGTTAGAACAGTGTATTTATTTACAAACTTCAATACTTCGGTACTTTTTAAATCGTCAGGGCTAAAGCCCTTTATTAGTACTGTTTTGAATAACCCCGCCTTTAAAGGCGGGGT
>JAVHPR010000189.1:0-17394 GCA_036170695.1 Bacteroidia bacterium | reverse complement strand
ACAAAATCTTTTTAAAAAAACTAACAATATGAACAATATCATTCCTGAAACAGAACTCATTCTTAATCCTAATGGAAGTGTTTATCATTTAAAATTATTACCTGAAAATATCGCTGATAATATTATTATAGTTGGCGATCAAGGTCGTGTTGAGGAAGTTTCCAAGTTTTTTGACACGGTTGATTTTAAAGTCCAAAACCGTGAGTTTATTACACATACCGGTACATTCCAAGGGAAAAGAGTAATGGTTTTGTCATCAGGTATTGGTACCGATAATATTGATATTCTGGTGAATGAACTCGATGCAGCCGTAAACATCGATTTAAAAACACGCACCATTAAAGAGAAAAAAAGAAGTTTAAATATTGTACGTATCGGGACTTCCGGAGCATTGCAGCAGGATATTCCGGTAGATAGTTTTGTGGTTTCAACTCATGGTCTGGGTTTTGACGGATTGCTGAATTATTATCTTGATTTACCTTCTGTTAACGATAACGAAATTTCAGAAGCCTTCATCAAACAAACAAATTGGAATAATAATCTCCCATTCCCCTACGCTGTTAAAGGCTCAGAAACATTGATCAATAAAATAGCTTTTGATCTGATAAAAGGTATAACTGCCACCGCTCCTGGATTTTATGGTCCACAAGGCCGTAAATTGCGCCTCACCCCTTGGGTAGAAGATTTTAATCAGCAATTAACCGATTTTAAATACAAAGAAAATCGCATTACCAACTTCGAAATGGAGACCTCCGCACTCTACGGTTTAGGTAAATTGCTAGGGCACCAGACATGCACTGTTTGTGCAATTATTGCTAATAGAGTGGCTAAAAAGTATAGCTCAAATTATCATGTTGCAGTAGAGCAATTAATACAACTTGTTTTGGAGAGATTAACAAAGTAAGGTTGAAATCTTTTTTCCTTCCCAGCAAATTTCCTGATTATCCTGAATACTTTTGTCGTAAACCTTTAAGGAGGTTTTTAATTTATTTTGGAATTTACATTCGATGTCGTTTAGTTAAGAAGCCATCGCACATATTTCGACAAGCTCAATATGACTCGCGCGCCGTCAGTCAGAGCTTGTCGAAATATGTGCGGATAACATACATTAGAAAATAATCTTAACTAAACGACATTGAATTTACAATCGTAAATTCTTGATTCGTTTTATTCGTATTTCTCAGGACTTTTATTTGACATGGAAAAAAAGGAATTAAATGCGTTGATCAGCTTGCTTGACGATCCTGATGAAACGATTTTTAAACAGGTCAGTATGAAATTTTTGTCGCTGGGGCAGGAAGTAATCCCTTTATTGGAGGATGCCTGGGAACATTCCTTCGATACTCTTATCCAGAACCGTATTGAAAACATCATTCATCAAATTCAATTTGATTTAATTAAAGATGCTTTAAGAGAATGGTCGCGTCCTGAGCAACAAAACCTGTTGGAAGGCGCACTGCTAATTGCCCGCTATCAATATCCTGACATTGATATTGTAAAAGCTAAAAAACAAATCGATCATATTAAGCAGGACGTTTGGTTGGAGTTAAATGAAAACCTTACCGCTCTCGAAAAAGTAAAGATCATCAACCATATACTTTTTGACGTTCATAATTTCAGTGGAAACACAACAAATTATCACGCTCCTCAAAATTCCTATCTTAACAATGTATTGGAAAGCAAAAAAGGAAATCCGCTTTTGCTCTCCATCATTTATACCATCGTAGCGCAAAGCCTTGAACTCCCAATATATGGTGTTAATTTACCGGAACATTTTATTTTGTGTTATGTCGATATTGAGCACATGGGGGGGCCGTCTTTAGTCGGTAATGAAGTAAGCAATGTATTATTTTATATCAATCCTTTTAGCAAAGGCGCTGTATTCGGACAAAAAGAAATAGATGCTTTTTTGAAACAACTTAAACTGGAACTGTTGCCCGGTTATTACGAACCCTGTTCAAACCTCGAAATTATTAAACGATTACTCCGTAACCTTATTGCCTCCTACGAAAAATTGGGTTACCCCGATAAAAGTGAAGAGTTGAAAATATTGTTGGGGTCTTTAGGGTAGCATTATTGCTAAATATTACTCTGATTAAAAAATTGAAGAATTCATTTTTTATTGGATCCCCACTATGAATTTTTTGTCCTAATTATATTCCTATAAGCATAATTCGTAATTTCTTTATAGATTTGTATTCACTTTCAAAAAACTTCTGTGAGGTATTTCGATGAATAAAAATTCCAATAAGCAGATACTGCTCATCCTTTAAAATTCTAAAAAAATGAATCAATGCTTGTTTCCAATTTCTCATGCACCGAAGAAAAAAATAGCAGTTTTCAAAATACCACTTATTGTATTTTTTCTATTTTCTTTTTTCTATTCTGTCGGGCAAACCGGAATACAATGGAAATGCGGTTCGGATATAATGCGGCAAAAGAATTTTAATGAAAACCTGAGGACAAAACATAAAAACGACAGCATTGAAAATATTCTTCTATTGTCGGCACAACAATATCTTCAGCAGAAGAAATTAGGAGGAGGGATGCTTCCTTCTCCAATGCAGATTTATACCATCCCTGTTGTGGTACATATTATTCATAATAACGGACCTGAAAATATCCCTGATGCTCAGGTAATTTCCGGAATACAGCACTTGAATGATGCTTATAGAAATGTTGGTGTTTACGATCCAACTACAGGGGTGGATGTAGAAATAGAATTTTGCCTTGCAAAACAGAATGAAAACGGGAACTTCACTACTGGCATCAATAGAGTAGTTTCCACACTAACCAATATGACTTCGGAAACAGATGATATAACATTAAAAAATCTTACACATTGGGATCCGACAAAATATATGAATATTTGGATAGTAAATGGGATCTCCTCTCTGGCAATGGGTGCAGGAGTGGCAGGATATGCTTATTTCCCATCTTCACATGGTCAGCCGGAAGACGGGCTTGTTGTGGAAGCAAATTATTTCGGTTTTTCCGCCAATAATTCCAAAGTGGCTGTTCATGAAGTAGGCCATTATCTTGGTTTATATCACACATTTGAAGGTGGTTGCAGTAACAATAATTGTCTTACAGACGGTGATAAGGTAAGTGACACACCTCCCGATGCTTCTACATCTCCTGTTTCGTGCGGGTCAACAATAAATACGTGTACTACCGATGATGATGACCTTTCGGTTAACAATCCTTTTCGTCCGGTAAGCAACGGTGGTGCGGGCGACCAAAATGATATGTTTATCAATTATATGGATTACAGTTCTCAGGCCTGTCAGACGGCATTTACACCAGGACAGAAAAACAGGATGATTACTTCTCTCACCGGAATTCGGAATAGTTTATTACTTTCATATAGCTGTTCCCCCCCCTGTTTGAATGCTATCACGGCATCATTCAGTGCTAATGCTAGCAGTATAACATTAGGTGCAACTGTTTCATTTACCAATAGTTCATCTGGAGCCACAGGATATACATGGCAACTTGACGGTACCACGTTCTCCTCTTCCACTAATGCTTCATACACTTTTAACTCTGAAGGTATTTATTTAGTAAAGTTAATTGCAAGTAACAATGAAATGTCCTGTACTAAAGAATTTACTGTAACAATAATAGTGACTTGCTCTGCGGCTGCATCTTTTTCTGTTAGTCCGGCTAATATCTCATCCGGGGATAATGTGACTTTTACAAATACAAGTACAGGTGCTACAAGTTATATATGGTATATTGATGGAATAGCACAGGGTAGTGCAGCTAATTTTAACTATACCTTTCCAACCACCGGAGGTTTTATGGTTTCTTTGATGGCTACTAATGGTGCATGTAGTACAACTTTTTATCAATATATTAGTGTTGGAATCTGTACAGGTAAGGAAGGTAATATCTGGTATTTCGGAAATAATGCGGGAATTGATTTTAGTAGCGGTTCACCGGTCGCTTTGACGAATAGTGTGATGAATCAATCAGAAGGATGTTCGAGTATTTCAGATGATAGTGGCAACTTATTATTTTATACAAATGGGTTTAATGTTTGGAATAGTAACCATATCATTATGCCCAATGGTGATAGCTTATTTGGCGATTGTTGGTTAGGTCTGGGCTCGTCAACACAGGCTGCCCTCATTATTCAGAAACCCAGGAGTAGTAATTTATACTATATTTTCACAGCCAGCCCTGGAGAAGCGTATGATCAAACTTTTCTGTATGATTACTTTGGTGATGGATACTCTGTTGTGGATATGAGTTTGCAGGGGGGATTAGGAGATGTAGTGGTAAAAAATGTTCCCTTATTCGCAATAAATTCAGAAAAATTGACGGCGGTAAAACATTGCAATGCAAAAGATGTTTGGGTAATTGGTCATGACTGGGGATCAAATGGGTTTTATGCATATTTACTTGATAGTATGGGGGTTAATACAACACCTGTCATTAGTTATGTAGGTACAGTAATTGATTCGGCAGCGGGAGCGGGTACAGCCACCACTCATGGTCAATTGAAAGCATCTCCCAATGGAGATAAATTAGCAATGGCAATTCAGCAAATGCAATTGTTTGAATTTTTTGATTTTGATAATTCTACGGGGGTAGTGAGTAATCCATATACTTATTCATCACCCGGCAATTATTGTTATGGAGTGGAATTTTCTCCTGACGGAACTAAAGTGTACTGCGGTGATAATCCATATTTGTATCAATTTAATCTGGAGGCTGGAACTTCCATAGATATAATTAACTCTGCAACTATTTTGAGCAGTTCCTGTAATCTTAATTCCATGCAGTTAGCTCCTAACGGTAAGGTTTATATTTCAGAATACGGTTCCCAGTATCTATCTGCCATTAATAACCCAAACGCTATAGGTTTAACGTGTGGTTTTATCCCAAATGATGTTTATCTTGGAGGGAAAACATGCAGAATGGGGCTACCAAATTTTAGTTCAACTACTTTTTATAAAGGGGAGGTCAAAATAATAGGTGCCGATAGTGTATGTACTGGAAATTATACCTATTCAATTAAGGGGTGTTTTAGTAATGTTATCTGGTCTTTATCAGGACAAGGGGGCATACAGGTGACTACTCAAAATTCTATCACCTGTCATTTTGATAGTGCAGGGAATAATATTTTGATAGCTGAAGCTACGGGCAGTTGCGGTATCAAAAGGGATACATTGATTATTACAGTTCTGTCTTCTCCGGCTATAGAGTTAGGAGCAGACACGGTTATTTGTCAAGGTGACATCATTCTTTTAAATGCCGGGACCGGTTATAATTCTTATCTCTGGCAAAATGGTTCTACCAATCAAACCTATACGGTAAATACAGCAGGACAGTATAAGGTAACGGTTTCTAATAGTTATGGCTGTTCGGCATCTGATTCCATTAATATTAATTTAGCCGTACCCTTAAATACTCTTAATTTAGGTTCCGATATTAATAGTTGTAATGGCGGAATTAACCTGCTTGATGCCGGTAGTGGATTTACATCTTATGAATGGCAGGATGGCTCTACTAACCAAACATATACCGTTTATATGCCGGGTAAATATTGGGTTACGGTTTCCACCTGTGAAGGTGTTACAAGTGATACAATAAACGTTTCCTGGCAAAGTAATATCCCATTTTCCATTATGCAAGAAGGAGATTTATGTGCAGGTCAAAGCGTAACTCTAAATGGGAATCCGACAAATTTAGCAAGTTATATTTGGGATGACGGCACTTTCAACTATACAAGAGATGTTTTAACCCCGGGAACCTATTGGCTGATAGCAACAGATGCAAATGGATGCTATGATCAGGATAGTGTTGATGTTTTACTTTCGGATTGTAATTGTGTAATTGCAGTTCCAACCGCCTTCTCCCCTAATAATGACGGGCACAACGATTTGTTTATTCTCCACGGATTTGAAAATTGTGTTACAGCATTTTCTTTCGTAATTTTTGACCGCTGGGGCGAAAAAGTGTTTGAAACAGAAAATCCTGCAACATCCTGGGATGGTGTTTATAAGGGCAAAACCTTGAATTCTGCTGTATTTGTTTATTATATAAATGCCACGCTAAATAGCGGCGAAAAAGTAACAAAAAAGGGGAATATCTCTTTGATTAGGTAATCCGTTTAACAATAAATGAATTGGTTTATTGTTGTATAGTTCGCTGGTAAATCGATTTTTAAAACCGCTTATGTTATTCTTCAAGAAAAAACTGAAACATCAATTTACCAATACTTTCCTTGAAAATTTATTTTTGCGGTTTGATAATGAAATCAAATAAATTCCGGATGTGGCATTTGACAAATCAACATTAACTTTTTCCGAACTTTTATCCAAAGTGTTTATAAGTTTTCCCTGCATATCAAAGACTGTTATGGTGCCAATCGAAGTTGTACTAACTTCATATATATTTATTGCAATTTTGGAAAGGTTGAAATCGCATGAACCTTGAAATTCATTTTCAATATTTGTGGAATTGATATTTAATTCAAAAGAAGTCAGTGAGCATCCTCCTGAATTAATTACTTCCACCTGATAATCTCCACTAGAAGTTATGGTGCATGAATTTGTACCTGTTCCAACAGGGTTACCGTTAAGATACCATTGGTAAGATGTATATCCTGTGGGAGCATTGATGAAAGCTCCACTTTGTGTGATAATGGGGGTATAATTACTTAAATGAGTTGTTGTAAAATAAGTAGCGTTAGTTACTGTATTGTATGCGATGGTTCTCATAGTTTGGGCTGTACTCGAATTTACTGCACCTGTATAACTTAAGTTGGTTGGATTGATTTTAAATATGGATGTAAAAATTGTTGCTGCTGCCAGATAACTTCCTTCTAAGGATGGATGCACATTGTCAGAATAATAAAGATTAACAGAGGGTAACTGAATAAAAGAAGTGTTCCATGCTTTTCCAATAGGTGTAACTATTTCCTGCCCGATACCATTATTCAGATATATCATATTCCCGTGAATTCTGTCAATGCAGGCAACAGTATTATCTCCGCTTGAAGCACCTCCAACAGGGCCCCATCCGGCAAAATAAATAATACGTGTGCAGGAGTTATTTGCTTTTATCATATTGTAAAGCGCTGCATTTGCATTTCCGCAACCCGATGAAATTACTCCTACAGTGTTTGCATAATCTCCCATATTATCCTGCAAAACAATATAGTCCCATTGCTGAGAAGTAATTTTTGACTGAGATACTGGATCGTTCACGTGACCTGTTATTTGTTCATCAGCAACAGCCATTCCCCCTTGAGTATTCTGATCAATTGTCACAGAAATCCCTGCGGAAATAGCAAAATTATTAAACAAGGTGGGCAAATCATTCATGAAAGTAAAGCTATTTCCTAAAAACAGAACTTTTGTTTGAGCATTAGAGTTCATTATTAAAAATAGGGCAGTGATAAACAGAATTGTTCGCATGATTTATTAAGTTTATTTGTTTGTTTTACGTGCAGCCAATTTGTGTTGTGGAATTCCAATTTGCGCCACAGAACTGAACAAGTTAAAATTGGTTTTTGTATGTTGATAGTTTCAAAGATAATAATTTAAACAGGGCATTTCGGGATTCAAAATAAATTACATCGGATTAATAAAATCACACAAAAATTATTTTCTATTCAAACATTTTTCCGGGATTCAAAATTCTTTTAGGGTCAAATACTTGTTTAATGCCTTTTTGAAGTTGTAATGCTTTTTCAGAAAACATTATTCCCATATACTCTTGTTGAATTAAGCCAATTCCGTGTTCACCGCTAATGGTACCATTTAATTCTTTGCACAAAATAAAAATTTCGGCAATGGCTTTTTTAATGTATTGCCCGTTCCATTGTTCATCTGTCAAATCGCCTTTGATGATGCGTACGTGCAAATTGCCATCGCCGGCATGACCGTAACAAACAGTTTTAAAATTATAAGTTATACCTATTAGTTTAATTCCTTTTACCAGTTTCGACAATTCTGCGCGTGGAACAACAGTATCTTGCTCTTTGCTTATGGCATTGGATTTTACGGCTTCATTTATAGTCCTGCGCAGTTTCCACAATTCTTGTTTTTGCGCTGCTGAATCGGCAAACAAAATATCGGAAATATTGTATTTGCCTAAAAGTTCAGAAATGCCTTCAATTTCTTTGTTCAATATTTCTAAATCATTTCCATCTATTTCAATCAGTAAATGCGCTTGTATGTCATTTTCTAATTTCACACTATTGCTTTCAACATATTGCATCACCAAAACTAATGCATCACGCTCCATCAATTCCATGGCACTTGGTAAAAAACCTGCCCGGAATACTTCACTTACCGCCGAACAAGCTTCATCTAAACTTCTGAACGGAACTAAAATCAACAAATTATGTTTGGGATATGGCAATAATCTGACAATTATTTTTGTAACAATTCCCAAGGTTCCTTCACTGCCTACCATCAATTGAGTTAAATTGTAGCCGGTTGAATTTTTCAGGGTGTTAGCTCCGGTATAAATGATTTCGCCAGTTGCCAAAACCACTTCTAAGTTCAAAACATAATCTTTCGTAGTGCCGTATTTTACACATTTTGGGCCGCCGGCACTTTCGGCAATATTACCTCCTAAAAAGCAACTTCCCTTACTAGCCGGATCTGGAGGATAAAATAAGCCACGTTCTATAACTGCATTTTGAAATACTTCATTAATAACACCCGGCTCAACAGTTGCCTGTAAGTTTCGTTCGTCAATCTCTAAAATTTTATTAAACCTTTCCATTGAAAGTATAATTCCACCGTAAACGGGTAAGGCTCCACCACTCAGTCCTGTGCCTGCCCCGCGTGGTGTTACAGGAATTAATTCTTTATTAGCGATCAGTAATATTTCTCCTATTTCTTTCGGAGTACCTGGTTTTATGACTATTTCGGGTAAATACAAAAGTTGCTCTGTTTCGTCATGTCCATACTTTGCAAGAGTTTCAGAATCAAACATAACAAATGTCTCTCCAACAATTTGCTGGAACTTTTCTAATATAGAAGGTGTTATTTTATTATAAATCATTTTAAAAAATTTCTAAATTTATTGAGAATTCCTGTAATATTTTCTTAAAGTCTTATCCCCATTACCAAAATATCATCTATCTGCGCTGTATTCCCTTTCCAATCTGCATGAGCAGATGCGATGATTTGTTTTTGTTCCCGCATACATAGATGTTGGTTGTTCAATAATAACTCTTTAAATTTCTGGGCTCCGAAAGTTTTTCTGTTGTTGCCTCCGAATTGATCAATATAACCATCAGAAAAGAGATAAATGCGCATATCTTTTTTTATTGGGAAAATATGATTGGTATATTTTATTTTCATAGCATCTCCTTTATTGGGAATTAATCCACCGCCACCAACAGTTTGCCGGTCTGCTTTGATAACAATCACTTCATTATCAGCTACCATATAGCGGATTTTGTGCACCTGAGAATTGAAGTTCATTGTTTGTAAAGTCAATGCAGCAAATTGCGGCATCCATTCCATCGCGCGATAAAGCACCCTCTTTTTTTTGATGCAGTGCCTCATAAATTCCTATATTCAGTAAACGTAATATTTCAGAAGGTTGGGTATTATGTTTTTCGTTTACAATCTGGTTCAACAATGTATTTCCTATCATGCTCATGAATGCTCCGGGTACACCATGCCCTGTGCAGTCAATGGCAGCTAAAATAATCTTATCATTTATTTTAGAGCACCAGTAAAAATCACCGCTTACTATATCTTTTGGTTGAAAATAAATAAAACATTCGGGTAAATAATTTTGTATTTCACTTTCCTCCATCAAAATACTTTGCTGGATGCGTTTAGCATAGGTGATACTATCAATGATTTTTTCTTTTTGTTTTTCTACAATTACCTTTTGATGTGATACTTCATTTTTCTGTAACTCTATAATATTTTTTTGTTTGCGGGTAATCCGTAACGAACGAAAAATAAAGCCTGCAAATAAAAAAACAAGTACCAGGACGCATGACACCAGAATCAAAATAAAATGTTGTTTTTTCTTTTCTGCATCTGCAATTGCTCTCTGTTTTTCGTTCTCTGCTTTGGTAGCAGCTTCTTTTTTATCAAACTCATAATTCATTTCTTTTTGAATAAGTTCCTTTTTATTTTCCTGACTGAAAATAGTATCCTTTATTGCTATTGCTTTTTTATAATGAATAAGCGCATCTTTTTTTCGTCCTGTTGTATCATAGAGTTTAGATAGGTTTTCTTCAGCTTGCATTAATTCATTTTGTGAACCGATGTCCCCGCCTATTGCGATTGATCGTTTAAGATATTGTTCTGCTTCTTTAAATTTTCCGGTTGTCGTATAAAGTGTGCCAATATTGTTGGATACAATTGCTATTCCGAATTTGTTTCCTAGTTCCTCACTTATTTTTAAAGCTTTTAAATTGTAATATAGTGCTTTAGCATTATCTTTCTGGTCAGCATATACACTTCCAATGTTGCTAAGGCGTATTCCCATGCCTCTTTTATTTCGCATTTCTTCATCGATCTTCAAAGCTTTGAAAAAATATGACAATGCTTTCAGGCATTCTCCTTGACTTGAATAGACAATTCCGATATTACCAAGATTTCTCGCGATTCCGCTATTATTACCCATTGCTTCCGCCATTTTCAATGCCTTATTATAATAAGACAATGCGTTTGGATAATCGCTTTCAGAATCGTAAAGAATTCCAATGTTGCCGAGTGTATTTAGCTGCAACTCTTTGTTCCCTAGTCCTTCTGCGATCTTCAATGCTTTTAAATTATAACTCAATGCTTTTGGATAATCTCCTTGATTCTGATATACACCCGCTATGTTGCCAAACTGTCTCCCCAATCCGTTTTTATCTCCAATTTCTTCATTTATTTTTACTGCTTTGAAATAATAGAAAAGTGCCTGTGGATAATTACCCTGCTCTTTATAGACAAGCCCAATATTGCCAAGATGTGATGGTATTCCTTTTTTGTTTTTTAGTTCTTCATCTATTTTCAATGCTTTCATATAATAATCAAGTGCGTGAGGATAGTCAGCCTTAAAATAGTAATAAAGACCAATATTGCCCAGCGTTTTTGCACGGAGCCTCCTTATCCTATTTCCTTCTGTTCCTTCCTTTGCCTGGGGAAATTCCGGAGAGGAAATTGGAGTAATGATAGCTAATGCTATATTCCCAAGAATAATTGCGGTATCGGGGTTCTGAAACTTTAATAGCCAGCCAAGGTCGTTTAGATGCTTTACTTTGTTGGTATCTGATTTGTCAGTTTTTAGGAGGGTAAGAATGGAATCAATTTTATATTGTTGTGCAAAACAATGCGAATTATGAATGTAGCTTGTAGCAAATAGAATTATTATGAGAAGAATTTTTTTCATGTGTATTGTTTTCGCATAAGCTATGTGTATAAGTAATACCCGACAAAATCAATACGATCCAAAAGGGCGTCTAATTCCTATTTAGACGCCCCATAATTCTGGAAGGATTGAAAATTCTGATTTTAAAGAAGATTACTCCTCAGTCTTATCTTCAATATCCTTTGCTTCACTGTTAGAATCGTTATCCATTGTCCCCGACTCATTCGTAATCGTTCCTTCTATTCCGTTTTCAGGGTTTACCACATCTTCAATAACCTCTTCCATATCCACTTTACTTACAGCAGCTATTTCATCGGTTGCTTTCAGATTAATTAAACGAACACCTTGCGTAGCGCGTCCTATAACACGTAATTCAGAAACTGCCAATCGAATAATGATACCTGATTTATTGATGATCATCAAACCATCTTTATCAGTAACATCCTTAATGGCAATTAAATTACCTGTTTTGTCAGTAATGTTAATGGTTTTAACACCTTTTCCACCACGTTTGGTTACTCTGTATTCTTCAATATCTGAGCGTTTCCCATAGCCTTTTTCAGAAACTACCATCACATTGCTTAATTTATCCGGCATGGCAATCATACCAATCACTTCATTACCTGCCACGTCACCAATATTGATACCCCTCACTCCCGAAGCGTTACGTCCCATCGGACGAACATTTGCTTCATTAAAGCGAACCACCTTGCCGGCCTTGGAAGCCAGCATAATTTCATTGGTTCCGTTGGTTAATAATACTTCCAGCAATGTATCACCTTCTCTTACAGTAATGGCGTTGATACCATTCTGGCGAGGTCTTGAATAAGCTTCTAACGTTGTTTTTTTGATGATACCGTTTTTTGTACACATGATAATAAAATTATTCTTAGTGTACTCTTCATCTGTCAGATCCTTCACATTGATGTATGCTTTTACTTTATCCGAAGGTGGTATATTGATTAAATTTTGTATTGCTCTACCCTTAGATTGGCGGGTTCCTTCCGGTACTTCAAATGCCCGCATCCAGAAACAGCGTCCTTGTTCGGTGAACAATAGTAAATAGTTATGGGTGGAAGCAATGAACAAATGTTCAATAAAATCTTCATCCCGTGTAGTGCTGCCTTTTGCGCCTTTCCCTCCACGAGCCTGGGTACGATATTCCGATAACATGGTACGTTTGATATAACCCATATGAGAAATGGTAATTACCACTTCTTCGTTGGCAATCATATCCTCAATTTTAAAGTCCCCCGAAGCGTAAACAATTTCTGTTTTGCGCACATCGCCATATTTAGTAACTATTTCAATAAGTTCATCCTTAATAATTTTCATTCGCAAACCTTCGTCATCCAGAACAGATTTTAAATAATCAATTAGTTTCATTAATTCTTCATATTCTGCTTTTATCTTATCGCGCTCAAGGCCGGTAAGGACACGCAAGCGCATTTCCAGTATGGCTTTCGACTGAAGATCGCTCAATCCGAAGTTACTCATTAAGCCATCCTGTGCTTCACTTGGCGTTGCTGATGCACGTATTAATTTGATTACTTCATCTAAGTGGTCGAGAGCAATTAAATACCCTTCAAGGATATGTGCACGTTTTTCGGCTTGTATTAATTCAAATTTAGTTCTGCGTGTAACCACATCATGACGATGGGCAACAAAATGAACAATCATATCTTTCAGATTCAGCATCATCGGACGACCGCCAACCAAGGCAATATTATTGACGCTGAATGATGTCTGAAGCTCAGTATATTTGAATAAGTTGTTAAGCACCACATTGGTTATGGCATCCCGTTTTATTTCATACACAATGCGCATTCCATCCCTATCCGACTCATCGCGGATATCAGAGATCCCTTCAATTTTTTTATCATTTATAAGATCCGCAGTTTTACGAATCATTTCAGCCTTATTGATTTGGTAAGGAATAGCGTTTACAATAATTCGCTCACGACCGCCTTCTGTAACTTCAACATTTGTTTGTGCACGCATTATAATACGTCCGCGACCTGTTTCAAAAGCATCTTTCACGCCCTCGTAACCATAAATAATTCCTCCGGTTGGGAAGTCTGGCGCTTTTACATAATGCATCAAGCCTGCAATATCAATTTCACGATTATCGATATAGGCGATTGTTGCATTTACAATTTCAGTCAGATTATGAGGTGGCATATTAGTTGCCATACCCACTGCAATTCCGGAAGCTCCGTTAATTAATAAATTAGGAATACGGGTTGGCAGAACGGTGGGTTCTGTTAAACTGTCATCAAAATTCGGACTAAAATCAACGGTATCTTTTTCGATATCGTTCAGCATTTCTTCGGCAATTTTTTTCAAACGTGCCTCAGTATATCGCATTGCAGCAGGGCTATCACCATCCACGGAACCAAAATTACCTTGTCCATCCACCAAAGGATAACGTAAACTCCAATCCTGAGCCATACGTACCATGGCATCATATACTGACGTATCGCCATGAGGGTGATATTTACCCAACACCTCCCCAACAATACGGGCAGATTTTTTATGGGGTTTGTTGGACATTACCCCTAAATCAAGCATTCCGTACAATACCCTGCGATGAACAGGCTTTAAACCATCACGCACATCAGGTAAGGCACGCGAAACAATAACTGACATTGAATAATCAATGTAAGCCGATTTCATTTCTTCCTCAATATTAATCCTGATAATTTTCTCTCCGTCTGACATATTTATTTAATTTTTAATTTGTGATATTTAGATTTATTGATTTTTTATGTGATATTTGTTCAATATTTATTCAGAAAACTGGCGAATTGTCATAAAAATTAATTTGCACAATAGTTGATTATACTGTATTAAATTTTAGGAGTTCGAAGTTAACTATTTCATCTCAAAAATTGAAACAATTATTGTTTAATTATTAACATTTTTGCGCTTTTTGTTGTTGATAATTATAAAGCAATTGGTATTATGGCATTTGAAACGATAGGTACTTTTGAATTTAATGTAAATACTACGTTCCACTGATAAGAATTATCATTTACGAAAATAATAATTGTTGTTCGTAACAGTGTTCTATTCATGGTTCGTGGGGTTTTTAATGTAACTCTTAACTGTTTTTTACGTTTTAATAAACAATTAAATTATAGATATTATGGAAGCGAAATTTTCACCGAGGGTAAAGGATGTGATAACATACAGCCGCGAAGAAGCACTACGTCTAGGTCATGATTATATAGGTACTGAACATTTATTGCTTGGTATCATTCGCGAGGGCGAAGGAACTGCCGTGCGTTTGCTTAAATCATTGGGCATTGATTTGGGGGAATTGCGTAAAACCGTTGAGCAGGCAATTGGTATCGGTAACCATAAAGTCAGTAATCTGGCAAATATTCCATTAATGAAACAAGCCGAAAGAGCATTAAAGATAACTTATCTGGAAGCTAAACTTTTTAAAAGTTCCGTTATTGGTACCGAACATTTAATATTGTCAATTCTTAAGGATGAAGACAATGTGGCAACAAAATCACTACATAAATTTAAAGTGGACTACGAAGTTATGAAATTAGAACTTGAATTATCAAAAACAGATCCGAAAGCGGAATTTCCGGGTAATACTCCTGATGAGGATGCCGATGAGGATGCATTTAGTGCCGGCAGTGCTAAAAAAGCAGTTGATAGCAAATCAAAGACTCCTGTATTGGATAACTTTGGACGTGATTTAACAAAGGCAGCCGAAGAAAACAGGCTGGATCCTATTGTGGGACGTGAAAAAGAAATTGAGCGTGTATCGCAGATTTTATCACGTAGAAAGAAAAATAATCCAATATTAATTGGTGAACCGGGTGTTGGTAAATCAGCTATCGCAGAGGGGCTTGCACTGCGTATTGTTCAACGAAAAGTATCAAGGGTATTGTTTGGTAAACGTGTAGTTACCTTGGATTTAGCCTCATTAGTTGCTGGCACAAAATACCGTGGGCAATTTGAAGAACGTATGAAAGCGGTGATGAATGAATTGGAAAAATCTCCTGATGTAATTTTATTTATTGATGAAATTCATACCATCATTGGTGCAGGTGGCGCATCCGGTTCATTGGATGCATCCAATATGTTTAAACCTGCTCTGGCCCGTGGCGAAATTCAATGTATTGGTGCTACTACATTAGATGAATACCGTCAATATATTGAAAAAGATGGCGCTTTGGAACGACGTTTTCAAAAAGTAATCATTGAACCTACTACTCCTGAGGAAACAATTGAGATTTTAAATAATATAAAATCGAAATACGAGGATCACCACAATGTAAAATATACGGATGAAGCAATTAAAGCTTGTGTAATGTTAACCTCAAGGTACATTTCCGATCGTCATTTACCTGATAAGGCGATTGATGCTTTAGATGAATCCGGTTCCCGTGTGCATATCATCAACATTAATGTTCCGAAAAATGTTCTGGAGATTGAAAAAAAACTGGAAGAAATAAAAGAAGAAAAGAATAAAGTGGTTCGTTCTCAAAAATATGAAGAAGCTGCCCGTCTGCGCGATACTGAGCGTCAATTGTTAGAACAATTAGAGGTAGCTAAAAAACAATGGGAAGAAGACAGCAAAACCCATCGTGAAGTAGTATCTGAAGATAATGTGGCGGAAGTTGTTGCCATGATGACAGGTGTGCCGGTTCAACGAATCGCTCAAAATGAAGGCGATAAACTGGTTAAAATGGCTGAAATGCTTCAAGGTAAAGTAATAGGGCAAGAAGATGCTGTAAAAAAGGTTGTGAAAGCGATTCAACGTAACAGGGCTGGTTTAAAAGACCCTAATAAACCAATTGGTTCCTTCATATTCCTTGGCCCTACTGGTGTTGGTAAAACACAATTAGCAAAAATTTTATCGAAATACTTATTTGATAATGATGATGCACTCATCCGCATTGATATGAGTGAGTATATGGAAAAATTTGCTGTTTCCCGTTTAATCGGTGCTCCTCCGGGATACGTTGGTTATGAAGAAGGCGGGCAGTTGACAGAAAAAGTACGTAGACGTCCTTATGCTGTTATTTTGCTTGACGAGATTGAAAAAGCGCATCCTGATGTATTTAATTTATTGCTGCAAGCATTGGATGATGGTCAGATGACTGATAGTTTAGGCAGAAAAATTGATTTCAAGAATACTATTATCATCATGACATCCAATATTGGTGCCCGTCAGTTGAAGGATTTTGGACAAGGCGTTGGTTTCTCCACTCAGGCAAAACAGGAAGAAGTTGATGGACATGCAAAAAGTGTTATCGAAGGTGCATTGAAAAAAGCATTTGCTCCTGAATTTTTAAACCGTATTGATGATGTTGTTATTTTTAATTCATTAACCCGTGAACATATCCATGCCATTATTGATATTGAATTAGAGCATCTATATGGACGAATCAATGGCCTAGGATATGCTATTAAAATTTCGGATGAAGCTAAAGATTTTATTTCTGAAAAAGGCTATGATATTCAATTCGGTGCCCGACCTTTAAAACGTGCCATCCAGAAATATTTGGAGGATCCGTTGGCAGAGGAGATTATCAAATCTCACCTTAGTGAGGGAGATATAATTGATGTTGATTTTGATAAGGAAAAACAAGAAATAAGAATCAAAATCAGCAAACCGAAAGAAAGTAAGGCAAAAAAAAATAAAAAAGAAGATTAGGAATGCGAATAAATTAATTTCCTAAATTATTTGCCACAGATTTCGCAGATTACGCTGAAAATAATATCTGTGAGAATCTGTGGAATCTGTGGCAAAATATGAATATATTTCATACTCAATACTCCCCCCCCCAAAAAGTCCCGCAAATTGCGGGACTTTTTTTTGAATTCAATTCTCCGCCGCTTGATCATCAATTCCTACCATACAGTAATTGGCATAAAATATCCTCCAGTTATCGCTGATATTTGATCTAGTAAAATCTCAATTATTTATTAACCCTAAATCTTTCCGCCATGAAAACTCTACTTAACCCACATTGCAGCTAATTCCGGCACAAATGTTAAAAAACAGGTGTTTTC
>JAVHPR010000188.1:0-17480 GCA_036170695.1 Bacteroidia bacterium | reverse complement strand
CAATTTCGGCAGTTCCGGTAATTGGTCCTTTTGAAATCGCCTTATGGCAATTCATGCATACACTGGCAGACGGGAAACCCGCTGTTTTACTTTTTTCCGCTCCCGGATGACAATACACACAGTTAATAGCATTGTCACCTGCATGAATTTTATGTGAAAAAGACATCGGCTGTGTGGGTTGGTATCCTGTGTAAACGCCTATTTCCATTAATGAATACCAACCGGAGTAAAGAAATCCTGCAAAACTAATTAGTAGAATAACAGCAACAGCGCGTTTGTGCAACTTTATCCATATTTTTAATTCTTTCCATGGACCTATTGCTTCTTCTTTGGGTTTACCTGATTTTTCATTTTGAACGTTTTTTAACGAATGTTTTACGCTCCGCAATACTCCGATAATAATTAGTAGAACAGCTATTAAACCAAATAAAAGTACAAATGCATTTATGCCCTTTCCGCCCTCTTTTTGATTAGCGCCCGAAGAATCACTTGCACCTATAGCCTCTTTTTGCGGCACAGTTTTAAGATAGGATATAATGGCTAAAATGTCTTCGTCCTTCAAAAATGGAAAGGGAGGCATACCAACCCCTTTGTTTTCCTCCAATAGTTTCTTCCCATAAACATCACCGGTTTGTAAAACTTCCGGACTGTTTTTAATCCATTTTGCCATCCATGCTTCGCTTGGAACACGTTTAAAAACGCCTTCCAAACCCGGCCCGACAAGCTTATTCGTGCCCAAAGAATGGCAAACGCCGCAGAACAGCTTGAAGTTTTTTTCAGCGTTTTGCGCGGAAACAGAATTTAAATTGATAAAAAATGATAATAACAGGAAAGAAATATATGCTGAAAGGTTTCTTATTGGCGTTTTGAAAAGTGTATTCATATAAATTTAATTATAAGCCAGATAACTCTCCTGATTTCTTTGAGGGGAAAAACTTATAATCGTTACGCAAAAGTAAGAGAAACATTAATTGAAGCAGCAAAATATTTTAAATTTAGGACGATTCTATTACCAACATGAAATTGAATAGATTAATTCGTTTAATCCTTTTAAGAACAGGTGACAATAACGCGATTTGAGAAGACCCAGCACCTGATTCGCATTTCTAATATTTTTCAAACAACAGAATTATGGCGGCGGTAGAATAGTATCATAAGTACAGCCAAAACCTCCCCAAACACCTAAGCCACCTCCATTAATATTGCTGATAATGCTTACCGGCGAAGAAAAAGGGTTTCCATTGGTTTGTAAAGCCGCTTCGTAGGTGGTGTAGAACTTACAGGTGTAGTAATCGATGGTACAAAATTTCACGTAAATGGTGTCCGTTATATTAAAATACCCTTCAGTTAATTTATCCGGAGGTGCCGCCGCCTGATCGTTTGGATCTGTACCACGGTTGTAAGCAAAATCAAAACTTTTACCATTAATAAATTTATCATCGAAAGTGGAAGCATAGGGTGCAATAAAACGTCTGTCCTGGGTGCCGCGTTTTGCAAACCATTTATAATAATTGCCATATCCGGGAGGTTCTGACAAATGCGCCCAGGCATAGCCCAGGCTGTCTCTGGGTGGTTCATTTTTCCACCAGACAGAATCTAAGGCAATAGGCTCAGGAATGGAAGTAATGGAGGTAAATGTTTTCCCATCGGCAAGTACAGTTAAATAATAAGTTTGATGTGCCGCACCCAAAACCGTAGAACCTTTATAAACTAAAGGGAAAGAAGCAAATGTATCAATAGTTAAGGCTAAGGTGTCAGTTAGGATTCCGTTGGAAACATATACTTTTGCATTCGTTACCAAAATAGCATTCACATCTATAGATTGCGATATGGGGCTGTTTCGGGTAACAATTACCTTTGCCGGGCTGCCAATTTCTATACTTCCTTCAATTACAATTTTTTTATCGCCACCCACAACATCAAGGTTTATATCCTCTGTGCAACTAACTAAAAACAAAAGAAAAAAGCCCAGCCCAACCCTCCCCAAGGGAGGAAGACAGACACCTCTCCCCATCCATCTCCAAAAGAGAGGGAGACAAATCCTCCAAGTTTTTACTTTTATCTTTTTACTTTCCATTTTTTTCTTTCTTTTCGCCTTGCCCCCTCTCCTTCGGAGAGGGGATGAAGGGGAGAGGTATTTAAAATTTAAAATTCCACGTTACCGATGGAAGTATCGGAAATAAATATACCTGCTTCGCCTGGGCTTTATAATCACCGGTGGCTATACTTCCTTCATTTGAAAAATAAACAATGTATGGGTTATGCCGGTTATATAAGTTAAAAACACTAAAACTCCAACTCGATTCATAATGCTTTGCCCATTTTTTAGGAACAACAATTGTGGAGATGTCTTTCCCATGTTTTTGGTATTGTTTTGTTAATCGCTGTTTTTTACGTTCAATTTTTTTGTTACGATCTGGGGTGAATGTCGCTGAAATATCCAAACGATGATAGGCAGGCATACGAAATGCGTTTCTATCTCCATATTCGGTAACGAAATTACCGTCAATGATATAATAGGCAACCGGAACTGTTATAGCGTTACCCGTGCTATACACCCAAACCGCTGCGAAAGTCCATTTTTTGTTCAAATCATAATTCAACATCAAAGAAACATCGTGCCTTCTGTCGTATTTAGCAAAAAACTCTTTACCAAAATTAAGATCCGGAAACATTCGTTTTGTGTAAGACAGCGTATAACCAACCCATCCGCTGAATTTCCCTAAACGTTTTTTTAGAAAAAATTCAGCCCCGTACGCTTGTCCTTTCCCAAATACAAATTGATTGTCGGCATTATCATTTATGTCAGCAGCCGGAAGGGAACCATCTTTATATTCAATTTGATTTTTTAAATCTTTGTAATAAATTTCAACGGAGGTTTCATAGGCGTTTTCCTTGAAATTTCGGAAATAACCTAAGGAATACTGAGTGCCTTTTTGCGGCTGTACGAGCTGAGAACAAGGTACCCAGGTATCAGTTGGAAGAGCCATTGCTGAAAGTGATGCAAGATGCAGGTATTGCAAATTATAAGTATACGATCCTTTGACGGACGATTTTGAATTGAACTGATAACGGGCATTTAACCGAGGTTCTAATCCACCGTAATCTTTCACTTTTTCGTTTGGTTTAAAGTGGACAATCTGGCTTGTTTGTCCGCTAATCGGATCTTTAAGATAACGATCGAAAGGACCAATTTGCATAAAGTAAGAATAGCGCAAACCTGCATGGATTCTCAACTTATCAGTTACATCAAAATCATCAGAAAGATAAACCGCTGCTTCGTGTGCTTTATCTTTTTTTCGCTTCCCAAAATTAAATGTGATATCTCCCTGTTTTGCTGAAACACTTGTAGGGGTAAAGGTGTGGAAAATATAGTTGGCTCCGAACTTTACTTCATGCCTGATGTTTGGGAAATAACCAAAATCCACCTTGGCATTCCAATCGCGTATTCCGGAATACAATTTAAAATTAAAACCACTCTGCCCCGCATCAAACGAAAAATAATAATCGCTAAAAATACCGGAAGTATTCATAAATAATTTATCGTTGAATAAATGATTCCAACGTACTACACCTGTTGAGTTCCCCCAACCAATTTTCAAATTAAACTTTGCTATTTTGTCCTCGAAATTTAATACATCCCTTCCGAAATACCCGCTCACAAAAACCCTGTCTTTATCGGATAATCGGTAATTTACTTTTGCATTCAAATCATAAAAAAAATAACCTGAATTTTTTAATGGTGAGTTTGGCTTTGCAAAAGGTTTTGCGAGCACATCAATGTAGGTTCTGCGTGCGGAAATAATAAAGGATCCGGTATCTTTTTTAATCGGCCCCTGAACCGTTAAACGGGATGAAATAACACCAACACCACCTTCGGCATGAAGCTGTTTATTGTTACCCTCTTTCATTGAAATATCAAGTACCGATGCCAAGCGTCCGCCATATTGGGCGGGCATTCCTCCCTTAATTAAATTAATGCTCTTTACGGCATCGCCGTTAAAGACCGAAAAAAAACCCAGTAAATGCGATGCATTATAAACAACGGCTTCATCAAGCAAAATAAGATTTTGATCGGGTCCTCCGCCTCTGACGTAGAAGCCCGTATTGCCGTCTCCGGCAGATTTTATGCCCGGTAACAATTGTAAAGTTTTTAAAACATCAACTTCGCCCATGAAAGCCGGGATTTTTTTAATCTCCTCCATGTCCATTTTCACTGAGCCCACAGCGGTGCTGGAAACATTTTTATCGCTTTTTTCAGAAATCACCTCTACCTCCTGAGTAGTAATCATTTCAGGTTTTATTTCCACATTCAGGCGGATGTCTTTATCGAGCACTATTTCTTTTACAAAATCTTCGTAACCAAGATACGATACAACCAAATGATAAGTGCCTTTTTCAACGGAAATGGAATAAAAACCATATTGATTTGTATTCATTCCTTTCAGCAACTCTTTGATATAAACATTCGCACCAATGCTGTATTCTCCGTTAGAGGCCTCCTTTACATAGCCGCTTATAGTGTATTTGGGTTTATCCTGAGCGTATACAGAGGAAAAGGAACAGAGGAATAATGCGATGAATAGAAAAAAACGCCTTAAAAAAAAATGTTTCATAAAAATATCAATTTTCTTTTCCGTCGAAACGCCCATAATCCTTATACAATGGGGTTCGAATATAAAGCTAAAAAAACACGGCCATAGAAATATAGAATTTATTAACAACAATTTACTTTGTCTCCACCTTCAGCTTTATTTCCTGAGGCATTTCATACGACGCTTTGCTGTTAAATGTAGAAAAATCCCTGAAATAAGGTTGGTATCCTTTGTTTTCAGAAGAGATCAGATATTTCCTTCCCGGGGTAAGAATTAACAGGTATTTCCCTGTTTTTGCATTCGGGGTATAGGTACCTATTGTTTTATTGCTTCCTTTATCGAGAACAGAAATACTTATTGTAGAATAGTCTGTTTCCGGCGTTCCATTTTCTAGAACAACTACCCCATTTACCATCACAGATACCACTTCTCCTATCGGTTCGCTTAACACTTCAACCTGTTTTTTTACCACTTTCTCCATGGTGCGATCTGTGAATTTAGTGTCAATAAAAGCGGCGGCCTCATTGCGTAGCTCCTGCACCTCAGGATGACTTGCATTTGGATTTTCCAATATCAGTTCAATCTTTTTCAGAAGTTGTTGAAGAATCAAGGTATTCAAGTCGGGGTTTAGCCCGGTATGTAGGTCTGAAGCTGATTCACTATCTTCCCCACTTACCGCAGGTTCAGTATTTTGCACTTTTGCCTGCAGCGCAATTTTATCATCCAGCTCTTTTATTTTTTTCTCACTTTCATTTAACTGACCTTGCATACTTTCAATAAGTTTTTCGTAATCCGCATTTTTTGAAGGCTCATTTTTTTCTACCGGTTTGGTTTCTGCTACTACTTCTGTTTTCTTGCGTTCACCAAACTTGAAATGGATCAATATTTCCTGACTCATACCGGAATATTTACCAATATTCCCAATAATAAAATCGTAGGAATACCCAAGGAATAATTGTTTGTGCAAACAAAAGCCAACATTGGCAGCTACTGCATAATCGCTTTTATAAGTAGCGCCCACCCAAAATTTACTATTCCAATCAAGGTTAATATTGCCATCATATTGAAATGGAGTGTTGGCGACAAAACGTACTAAGCCTTGTGGAGCAATCGAAATTCCCTTTTCTTTGGCTATAAAATATTTATATTTAAGAGACGCCATGTAATGGCGCGACTGGGTATAATACGCACGAACATTATAATTGTCGACATAATTTACTTTATTCCCAATAATTTGAGGAACCGCGGCTCCCAGCTCAACATCTTTCCAAACAAACACTAATCCTGCATTTCCATCGAAGGTCGTTTTACGTTGCAAATCTGCGAATAATATGGGGTCGCTGGTGTTTTCCACAAAGACTTTTGTAAAATCAAGCGTTTGATTAATTATTCCGAGTGATAAGCCCAGTGAAACATGCATGTCCGCATTAATATTGATGCGATAGGAATAGGATAAATACCCGCCTGTTCTATCGCTTATTCCCTTCCTGTCATTAATCAGACTTAAGCCAAGTCCGACTTTTTTAGGAATTAAACTTCCATCTAAGGTAAAAACAGTAAGTTTTGGAGCCCCCTTAAAATCATTCCATTGTGAACGGCTGATTAACATGGCATTAACAGCACCTCCAGAACCTGTAAAAGCCGGATTGTAAACCAAGGGATTGTAAAAATAATGGCTATACATGCCTATTTGCTGGGCATTAGCAATTATCGCACAGAACACAATTGATATTATTATGAATCCTTTTTTCATTTTATCGATTAAACTTCCTTAGCATAAAACCAGACAAATTTATACATAATTAATTTCTATCTGCAAACAAGTGCTGCTGTACCAATTATTACAAATTGATGAAGCATTTGATCTGCACCCAACACCCACCAATGAAACCTGTTTTCGTTGCTTTGCAAAACAGGAAACCATATATTCATTTTTCCTTTTATTGTATCAAGAGCAAAATGCGTTGGCAACTGTATTGCCGCCGCTAATAAAGCCAACTCAATACCATGCAAAGCTAATACTGCAATAAAAAAAAACAAAGCGTGTACTCCTGCATGAACTAATATCGGAAACAAGGGCGTCCCTAATCGCTTAGCCTTCAGCATCCATACTGTGCTCAAATGTGTAAAATCACAAGTCCAATGACATACATTTAATATTAACAGTGTAACTACCATTTTAAAAAAATAACCGGCTGTATTGCCTTAATCTGTTACTACTACACACTTTATGTTATTTTGCAGCTATACTTTAAAAAATATAGAACGCAGATAACGCAGATGATTATGATTCAACAAGATTTTTATCTGTTTTTTTTTCTAAAATTTATGCTTTCTAAGATTTTATTTTATCTGTGTTCCCCATACTCATCCGCGTTATCAGCGTTCCATTTACTTTTTGTATAGTAGCTTACTTACTCCTCTGTCAATTTTAGAATCCATGATTTACTACCTCCCGAAGCATTCACTTCCTTCGCTTTTTCGAAAGCTTCTTCTTTTGTTTCTAATTTGTGTGTAAAAACATAATTATTCTGGTTGGTTTCAAAATAAAGCAAACTTGTATTTTTAAATCCCCTGTTGGAAAAATTATTGACTTCTTCTTTTGCAAAATCACGATAAAAAAATATTCCTACAATTACATAGTATCCTTTTTCAGCCACAACATTACGAATATCCTTAAAATCACTTCTGCCAATAACAAATATCCCATCACTATCTTCAATTCCCGGTTTTGTACTTTGTACAGGAGGTTTTGATTTTGCCTTTTGGGTAGCGACAACCTGTTTTTTTGCTTGTTGGTCGAACTTATCATTTAGTTCCTTCAGCGTATTTTGGTTCTTTTTGATCTGCTCCTGAAGTTTGTCAAACTGATTTTTGTATTCAGGGTTTTCAAGTTTAGTAACCGGTGTGCTGATGACAACTGGTTCGGGCTTTTTATTATTGCCAAACTTAAAGTTGATCATTATTTCGTGACTCATTCCTGAAAACTTACCAATGGATCCGGTTATGAAATCATACGAATATCCAAGGCACAATTGTTTATGTACGCAAAAGCCAATGTTTGCAGATACTGCATAGTCGCTTTTATAAGTAGCGCCAATCCAAAATTTATCCTTCCAGTCTAAATTGAGTCCTCCATCAAACTGAAACGGAGTACCAGGAACAAAACGAACCAAGCCTTGCGGAGCAATTGAAATACCTTTTTCTTTTGCAATTAATAATTTATATTTTACTGAAATCAAATAATGACGAACCTGCGTATAATACCCACGAACATTGGCACTATTAGTATTGTCAACAGGTTTTGCTTTGCTCCCGATGATTTGTGGTACTCCGGCTCCAAATTCTAATCCTTTCCAAAAAAAAGCTATACCGGCATTCCCATCAAATGAAGTTTTATGCTGAGAATCAGAATATAAGGTCGGATCGGTATTGTTTTCAACAAACGCCCTGGAAAAATCAATTGATTGATCTACCATTCCAAAAGATAAACCAAACAATAATTTCATACTTTCATTCAAATTTAATTTGTACGAATAATATAAATTACCCGATGTTCTATTGGTAATTCCCTTTCTGTCGCTTACCAAACCAAAGCCCAAACCAATTTTCTTATCCATTAAATTCCCATCAACAGTAAAAATGGTAAGTTGAGGGGCATTTCTAAATTCAGTCCATTGTGAGCGACTGATTAATAGTATATTGGTTTCATCATTAATACCGGTAAATGCCGGATTAAAAACCATTGGTTTAAAGAAAGAGTGGCTATACATGCCAATTTGCTGGGCGAAGCCCCTCCCAACCTCCACAAAAGGGAAGAGTACCAACACACAAGCAATGAAAAAAAGTCTAAAACTTCCCATAAGCCTTCTCAAAATAAGAATGTTCTGATGTGTACTAAATTATCACTATGATTTGTTTACATTTCATAATAACGTTCTGTCTAACGCACAGTCTTCGACAGGCTCAGACTGACCACGCGCGATCAATGTCGTTTTTTAAGAGTATTTCCTAACGAAACATCCTCACGCACCGTTCTCGACTTCGCTCGAACTGACTTTGCTCGTAGTCATTTCGAGCGGAGTCGAGAAAGTGTGAGGGCATTTAAGTTCCTTAAAAAACGACATTGCACGCGCGATGTTACATTGTTTTTTCACTCTTCGCCCCCTCTCCTTGGGAGAGGGGATTAAGGGGAGAGGTTTATTTGCTCCTTAAAATATCCAGAGAGCCTTTATTTATTTTTTCGGAATCAGTAAAACGCAGTACGTAAAAATAAGTCCCATCGGGTAATGCCGAACCATTAAATGTTCCATCCCAATCGTTTCCATATCCTTTTTTAGTATAAACCAGGCCACCATAAATATTATAGACAAAAACCTCATTATCAGGATAGTTGAGAATGTCCTGAATGTACCAGGTATCATTTACTCCATCTCCGTTAGGAGTAAACAGATTAGAAACATTTGCATTGAACTCTAACAGATGAATAGTTATAATTACGCTGTCCCTATTGATGCAGGAGTGATCATCAGTAACTGTAAGGTGGTAAATTATTGAGGTTTCAGGGGTTGATGTGGGCGTGAAAACATTCGCGCTATCTAAGTAGGTAGAGGGTGTCCAAACAGCAGTTCCATTTCCTGTGCCAATTAATTGAATGGATTGACCTATTGTAATTGTAGTATCAATACCTGCACTTATGGGATTTGGGATTATTGTTATTGCTGCAAAACCGGTAGTGTCTGAAAAACAGGTTCCGTTTTTTACAACTGCCTTATACAAGGTTGTTTGAATGAGACTATCGTAAGGCTGCGAACTTGTAGTATTTGAAATTGAACTCCACGTATTGCCATTATCTAAGGAAGTTAACCAATATAAAACACTTCCGTTATTGCCTGTTAAGTGAATTGTATCACTATTTATTTCTGGACAAACAGTATCACTGGTAGGTAAGATTCCGGAAACAGTAACCGAATCAAAAGAAAATGACGCTATAAAAGATGTATCCATGGGGCAGGTTGAGCCGTTCCTCACCACTGCCCTGTAATAGGTATTTTGGGTAAGGTTAAGGTAGTTAAAAGTAGAATCTGTGTTATAGATAGAATCCCATGAAAGACCGCCGACAATTGAATCCTGCCAATATAAAATATCCCCGGAATAACCAGTTAAGGTTAACGTTCCGGCTCCCGTTCCGGGTACAATACAAAATGTTCCTGCACCGGTAATTGTTCCACCCACACTTGGGGGATAAATCTCAATGCAGGAAACGGTGGATGTATCTGGAGGAAATGCTCCGTCTTGAACGATCACCCTAAACCAAGTGGTCGTAGGGAGATCGGTATAACTCTGTGAAGGTATTACCGCAGTACCAGTGGGTGTCCAAGTAATACTATCAGTTGAGGATTCCCAACTTATAATTGAACCGTTATAGGTATCAAGATTAACAAAGCCAGAATTAGCGTTGGCACAATATATAGCAGAACCAGATGTAGTTCCTCCCACAGACTGTGCAACCGTTTTAAATACGCAAAAACAGACAATGAATAAAAGGAAAGTTCTTTGAAAATGCTTCATTATAAAATAATTTGACTTTTACAGCAAAAAATAAATTCAATGGTAAAATTATATAAAAAAAATGAATTTTTTTTAATGTACCTCAACCAAAAAATGAAAGGGTATTAATGCGACAATTTCTAATACGTGCTAAATTGATATTTGTTACCGAAAAATCCCTGAATCTAAATGAAAAAACAGCAGTTTGGCAAATAAAAAACAAAACTCCCATGTCAATTTACATGGGAGTTTTTGGTTTTTACTCTTTTTCTTAAAACTGTTAATCTTTATTTGAAAAATAAGTTAAGGGAAAGCAAGCATTATTTCGCCTTCACCATTTTCTTTGTTTCTTGTGTTTGTCCATCAACAATTAATGAATAGGTGTAAATACCATTTGATAAATCGTTCGCAAATATATTCAAGGTTCCTTTTCCTTTTTCAGTTAAATCAACTGTTTTGATGATTTTACCTGATTGGTCAAAGAAAATAATTTGTGCACGGGCAACATTATCAGGTAAGTAATAACTGATAATCGTTTGTTCCGCGAATGGATTAGGGATATTCTGATCAAGCACGATCACGTTTTTATTACTCAATTCAACCTCGGTAAGATTTGCCGATGAATACGCTTGAGTTGGATTGTTTGCAGTAACAAGTGATGCGAATTGATCCATTTGTTTTTTCAAAGCGGCAATAACAGAGTCTTGCTGACTCATATTCTTTTTCAATGAGGTAGTTGTTTTGTTTAAGCTATCAATCATTTTTTGCTGCTCCTGCACTGCTTTTACTAACGGAACAGTAAATTCTGCATAACGCAGTCCCCACAAACCATTTGCATCCTGTGGTTTGTCAACCCCACTGAAATTGTAGTCGCTTTCTTTGGCTGCTTTTTCTACTTCCTGCGAAAGGAATCCACTGAATAGCATTTTCTCTATATCGTTTTTGCCTGCCCATTCATCCTTACCTTCCTTGCCCTGAATGCCGTTTGATTTTGCTATGCTGTAATTATAAGTAACGGGCTTTAGTTTCATAATAAACGCTAGCCCTTTTACATTATCAGTTACATTTTCTTTTACACGCTCATCTGAAATAGTTGTCCATCCCACTTGTCCGCCTATGGAGCTCATAGAAGAATTGCCAATCCTTACGCGATTATCTCCTCCTAAGGCAAGATTACCATTACCCGCTATGGTAATACTATTAGTTCTGGCGTTATTATCCACATTGGCTTGATAACCTAAAGCCGTGTTGTAGCTTCCTGTGGTAATTGTTTGAAGAGTATAATAACCATCAGCAGTATTGTAACCTCCAGAGGTATTAGAAAGAAGAGCAAAAAGCCCATTGGCAGTATTGTAAGAACCAGAAATATTATTTTGTAGAGCTCCACTTCCGTTTGCTGTATTTTCAAATCCTATGGTATTGGAATAAAGAGTCCCTGTTCCGTTTGCTGTATTCGCGTATCCCGTGGTGTTGGAATAGAGTGCCTGCAATCCATTTGCAACATTGGTGACACCCGTTGTGTTGGAATAAAGTGCCTGAAATCCTATAGCGGTATTTCTGTACCCTGTTGTGTTGGAATAAAGCGCATAATTTCCTATGGAAGTATTCTGCCAACCATTCGTTGCTGTTGTTGGTTGGTTAGCCCAAAGCGCCTTATAACCAATAGCAACATTATCAGTGTTCCAAGCAGTGCCAGAATTGCCGAAGGATTGTGTGTACAATGCTTGACCACCAATTGCGATATTTTGGCTCGCTGTGGTATTGGAATAAAGCGACTGAGAACCATTGACAGTATTATAGGTTCCTATTGTGTTCGCGTTACCTGCCTGATAACCCCAAAAGGTGTTGGCAAGCGTTTGGTCAATTCTGCCAGCTTTTTGATTATTTACACGAATATTAAAAGGTATATTATCCGTTGTTCCAATAAAGTTGGTTCCGTCAACTGTGCTTGCATTGCCAGTTAGAGACCACCCTCCATTTTCACCAACGGTACTCCATGAAGCTAAACCATTAGCATCAGAAGCAAGCACTTTACCTGCGCCAGGTGAACCACCAGTTATTTTTATTTGTCCTGAAACCTCTAGTTTTGATCCAGGTGTTGTTGTTCCGATACCAACATTGCCGTCACCATTAATTCTAACTTTCTCTGAAGGTGCTGAATTATTGGTATTCGTTGTTTCAAATAAAATATAGCCACTTCCATTTGCACCACGTATAGCAATGTCCGCAGCTGCTTTGCCTGCATCAACAATTGAGCCTGATGCCGGATTCCTATTTACCCCAAAAAGAAGATAATCCATGTAACTACCATAAAAGGCTGCATTTCCTGTTGAACTATTTATTCGGATGCACTTATCTGTTGTGCCGCCTAAATGAAGTAATTCAGAGGGGGATGAAGTTCCAATACCAACATTACCTTCAATAATTGCTCCATTAGTAGGTGCTGCTGTTGTTCCAGAATATGTAGCACCTATTGAAATTCCACCTTCTACATCTAATTTACTTGCGGGTGTTGTTGTTCCAATACCTATCCGGCTATTAGTTGCATCTTCAAAAATTGGAGTAACGGTGTTTACCCATGCTCCATTCCATTTTGGTACATAATTAGTTGTTTGCGCAAATGACATACTTGCCATTGCAATACAAGAAAGCATTATCGCTGAAATTAATTTGAATTTTTGTTTCATAATTTATTTTTTTAGTTGTTAAAATGTTTTATCACAATTTTTTTAATAGACATTGTGATTTGTCTAAACCCAATTAATCATATATTTCGCATTTGCCTCCTTTCTTTTAAGAAAAGACGAATATATTAATAATGTCGACAACTTTTGTTTTTTTGTAGATGTCCTGTAAAATGAAAAGGATAAAGGAAGGTATTGGCAGTAAAATTATTATAGTGCTATTTAAATTTGCATTGGCGTATTTTACGTCATTCCGACCACATTCACTTCGTTCAGTGTAAACTCCGTGGAGGAATCTTTTTCACCACTAAAAGGATGTCTCGACAAACCTCGACATGACATTGCGTTTTTTTATAGTTAACACAAGTTTCATCATTATTGGTTTTCACGCAAAGGCCGCAAAGAAAAACTTACGCAAAGATTGCAAAGTCTTGTTTAATAATTTCTCAGCGTTCTTTGCGCTTTATCTTTGCGATCTTTGCGTGAAATGTATATTACATATTCATTGCCGCTTTTCCAGTCGGAGTCATTAAGTCTGGAGACCAGGCTGGTTCCCATACTAATTGAAGATCCAGTTTTTTATCCGGGAATTTTTCCTCCAGGGTAAACCTGATATTGTCCATAATTGCATCTGCCATTGGGCAGCCTTTTGTAGAAAGAGTTACATCAACCTGTATTCCCTTTTCTTCATTATATTCTATTTTATAAACCAAACCAAGATCAACAATGTTGATACCGATTTCCGGATCAATAACCGTTTTTAAGGCATCATAAATTGCTAGTTCAATCTTGTCGTTTAAGAATGGATTTTCCATGATATTATGATATTAGTTTAATATGGGGTATAAAACAAATTTTCCTAAATATTTTTATTCCAAACCATACGACAATGTCTTTATGTTATGGAACTTTCAAACATAAATGTCTCCCCAAGGTCTTCGACAAGCTCAGACTGACGGCGCGCGGGTCTTATTGAGCCTGTCGAAATATGTGCGATGGCTTCTTAAATTATTAAATTAGGGAAATTTGTTCGCAACCCTTTAAAATTGTGCATCACTATTTTAAGGACATTTATTGTGTATAAAAGTGCAGTTAACAAAAGAAGTATCGCTCCAATTTTTATTATCACAGGTGCAGATAAAAGTATTCCGGCAATTAGTATGGGTAAAGCGCAGAGATATATTACAAATTGAGCATTAACTAATTTTTGTGAATAAAGATCCTTTGGAAGAATCGTATTTTGCCTGCCCGCTTTACTGTAACAATGAACCCAAACAATAAAAGGCAAGGTTTTGAATGTTTGACCTAAAATAAGTGAACTGATAAATCCAAAGAAAATGGCTATCCCGTAAACAAGATAAACCTGCATCAGAAATGCATCATTTAAAGAAGTGTTAAAGCTGATTAAAATCCCGATAACAATGGGTAAAAGAAGTATGATAAATGCCATAAACGAATGTTTGAGTCCGATATCCAATTGTTTTCTCACCCTTTTCTTAAACGCTTCGTAGAGGAAAGAGATGAAAAACAAAATCCCTGAAACAATAATCAGTGCATAAAGTGGTAAAAAAGCTTTTTCATCACGAAAAAACAAATCGGCAGAAAAGCCTATCAATCCTATATTAACAAGATAATACGCGTAAGTCATTTTTTTTGTAGCCAGGTTATGAGATAACAAAAACATGGGAATAAGTTTTGAGCCAACTCCCATAATCAGCAAAATGAACCAACCCGCAATTCCCATGTGAGCATGAATCTTCAGAAACAACAAATGTGATTTGGTGAAAAATGGATAAGTAAAATTAAATGCCATTAATGCACCTAACAATCCGGTTAGTAAAAGCCATACCGAAGAGGTAACGATAAAATCAGCTTCTGTAGTCCATTTGGGAGCTTTACGTGCTGTAAAAAAAATATTTGCCAGAAAAAGCAAAAACGAAAAAAACAGCAGACTTGCTGCAACCTGGATTTGAACACCAACATAAAAATTCCAGAATGCCCATGCCAGACATATTACACCTCCGGTAAAAGTAATAAAAGTGATTTTCGCCAGTGTTTCACTGTACAACGGCGTTTCGAGGATTACCGGAAGCAGTTGGTATAATGCTCCAAAAATAATCATGGTTCCCCAGCCTAATGCTGCAATATGGGTAATCGCCAATAGTTTAGGGTGAAAGTAATGTCCGACAAATGCATCGGATGAAAAAACCATTAATAAACAGAGGACACAAAAAAATAACGATCCGGTTACATAATGAGGAAGTATTACGCCAACCGAAGGACTTTTTTGTGTTTGCAGACCTTGCATCTCATTTAAAAATTAAAAGCTTTACATCATTTTCGCCATCTTCGCGGATAAGCCATGAAAAATGCTTTTCTTTTATTTCCGGTAAAAGGAATTGCGGGATTTTTTTGTGCTGAACATATAGTGCATAGCCTTCAGGCAGGGTCTGCAGCTCCGATAAAATGCTTGCCATTGGCATTGGCATTTCCAGGTGCCTTACATCAATGGTTTTTGTTTTACCGGTAAACTTATCCCGCATTTTGTCAAACTCATTTACAATATGATGGGATGGAGGGATGCAATCCGTCTTGTCGAATTTTTCACTGCTTGTATTTCTAAGCCAGGTATAAATTTCACCTTTTTGAACCTCTTCTGTGTAATGTTCAAATCCTTTTCTTTTTAATATATTAATAAGAGGAACCGGCTCAAAAGTATTGATGATAAGCAGGCATTTTTCCGGCGACATGGAAGTTAATGTTTCCATAATTTTTTGGAAAGGATCAATGCCTGATGCCAAACCGGCACGAACATCAAGCGTAACTGTATTTTCTGTATTTATTTTCTGCATGAATGCAGGGCGTTCTTTTGTTGACATGGTATTGTTTTTTATGTGAATATTTTCAGGAGTCGCCACAAAGCCAAGAGGGATTAGCTTTTTGAAAAAATCGTCGGTAGAACATCCTCCAGTGCACCATCAAATTTTAATAATTCTCCCCCCTTCCTTAAGGGGGGAGAATTAAAACACAAACAAAACAAAAGTGATTCACCAGACCGGCAATTTAAGGCCCGACAAGGGCTAATTACGACCTAACAACTCTTTTTCCAGCGCAACCGCTTTTGGAAAAAGAATATTGCTTTCAAGATGAATGTGCTGGTGAAGATCGTCTTCAAATTCCTTTAATTTAGCATATGCTAAACGATATGTTGTGCATGCATCAACGGGAGAAGTGTATTTGTTGGTTAACCGACTTACCGTCTCCATTACATCACCTACTGCTACGTGCTCCATTTCCATCATTCGTACAGGATTCTCAATTGTGCCGAATCCGGGCGAATCCATTGCTGTTCCCTTCATTTTTGCAGCAGCCAGCTCCTTAATATACGGGAAAAGCATAATTTCTTCCTTTGCCATATGGCTGACAAGTTCATCGGTGATTATCTGAAAATTTTTCGCTATTTCAATTACTTCAGGATGAGTTCCTCCATGAACCTGAGCTACTTTTTGGGTATATTCAGTAATAACAGGCGTAGCCTGTACCACATATTTATGATGGGTGTTCAAAATGTATTCTGCCAGGAAGCCAAGTTCCCAATTATTATAGTCATGCGATGAAGCTAAAGATGTTGTTTCGGCTGCTTTAAGTTCTTTTTCTATCTGTACTACATCCAAACCTTTTTCCCTGCATGCCTGAGTTAAGGTTTTTTTCCCACCGCAACAATAATCTAATCCAAACTTTTTGAACACCTCCGCTTTGCGAAAATCTTTGCTTACTAAATCACCAATCGATGCTTCACTTTCACCATTTTTTAGTTTACCGATTTGAACTTTCCACCATTTCGGACCATCTTCCAGGTATTGCCATGTAAATACACTCCCTCTTTCTGCCAACAATTGGTAGTAAAGTGGTTTTGGATCATGATCATTGTGAATTACAAACGATCCGCCTTTTTCAAGATCATCGAATTTTTGAAAAATAGTGGGGTGTTTAAAGCGCGGCTCTATCACCGTAACGTCAAGAATATCCATTGTTTCCATGCTAAGTTTATTTAGATTAATTATAAATTGGAATTAATAAAGTATTTATTACAGTACAAATATACATTATTTTCAAAAGCGTATTTATGATTTATGTCATATTTTAACATGCAAGACGACAAAGTTCGCTCGACAAACATATCATATTTAAATACATACATGACGAAGAAAAGCATGGAGCGCTATCCAAACATGATACACATCACAATAATTGGACTCGTATTTGATTTTCATTTGAGATAGGACTGTTTATGGCGCGCTTTTTTTATAACGACTAATAATACCATTACTTATTAGCCGATGTTACGCAAAAGTCCGAAGGACTTCTATTTGAATAGCTCCGTATGAACTACGGTTGAAAAATCAGCAGATTACGCGAACCCGGAAAGAGTTGAACCCTTGCAGGGTTCGTAGTTTGAACCAGCATGACAACCACAGGTTTCACCTATGGTTATTCATATTAAAATCCTTCAGGATTTTTTGCGTAACACGAGTTATTAAATTAACTCAGGATCATTCGAGTTATGTGGAAAAAATAATTATCCGCAAATAAAACATTTTAGGTATATACGTTTAGAGCGCACATAGAAAAAATAAAATTATCTTTGCTA
>JAVHPR010000187.1:0-3744 GCA_036170695.1 Bacteroidia bacterium | reverse complement strand
TATTTCGACAGGCTCAATATGACCAGCGCGCTGTCAGTCAGAGCTTGTCGAAGACCTTGGGCAGGCTTTTAAAGTAAATTTTATTATTCAAATAAAAAACTAATATGAATTAAATAAGTCAAAAAATATTTTACAGAGAATACAATGAAATTAACTGTTTTGAAATATTTTCAGGATGAAATTTTTGAGCATATTCAAATCCTTTTTCAGCAATTTGTTTACACATGCTTTCGGAATTTAAAAGCAAATTAATCTTTTCAGCAAGTTCGTTTTCATCATTCGGATTAATATAAATACTATCGGGTCCGCCTGCTTCCGGGAAACAACCGCCTTGTGTTGTAATAACAGGGGTTTTGCTGGTCAAGGCTTCAATAATCGGAATTCCAAAACCTTCGAATATCGAAGGGAAAATAAAAATTTTTGCAAGGCTATATATAACCGGTAAATCGGTATTACTGACATATTCAAGGAATTGAACCCGGTTTCTAAGGTTATTATTTTGAATATATTCCATCACTGTTTTAAAATAATTTTTCTTCTTACCGACAATTACCAGAGGAATATCTTTTACTTGTTTTAATGATTTTATTAAGGTCAATAAATTTTTACGTTCTTCGATTGTTCCTACATATAATAAAAAATCAGCCGGCAATTTATGTTTGGCAATCACTTGTTGAGCGTGTGCTATTGAAGGCACCTGGTAATATTGTTCATCGCAACTCTGATAGATTACTTTAATTTTATTCTCAGGAATAAAATAATATTTTTCTATATCACGTTTGGTTTCTTCACTGATAGCAATAATTACATCTGCAGTATCACAAGCATGACGAAATTTTTTGTTGTATATTTTGCTATCAATAAAAGGATATAATTTTGGATAACGCAGAAAAATAAGGTCGTGAATAGTAACGATTTTTTTGCTCTTAAAGTTTTTTATATTAAACGGCAGTTCATTGCTGAGGCCATGGTAAACGTTGATTTGCTGTTCATTCAATAGTTCGGTAATTCCGAAGGAACGCCAGCGCGAAGAAAGTTTTTTATCAATAAAACTTTGGGGTTCCTGAACAATCATATTTTTTTGAGCGGAAATAAATTTTTGAAAATCATTCTCAGATTGGCGGGTAGTAAATAAAGTATAATTATTTTCAGGATAATAATGCTGCAATGTTTTAATTAGCGTGCGCGCATAATTGCCCAATCCACTGGTATTCAGAAAAGCCCGCTTGGCATCAAATGCAATATTCATAAACTACGAATTACTATTCCAACGAATTACGAATTTAAACGAATTACGAATCTGTATCTATCCCCTTCTTCATTACAAAAAATAATGAATCACTTACAAACCAATAAATACAAACTAAAGTATCGAGACAAAATATGCAAAGTAATCATGATTCTTTCATTGTTAATTTTGCGTTAGGGATTGCAGGGAATTCTCAAATTATGTGTTGTCACCCTGAGCCTGTCGAAGGGTGTGCGATGGCTTGCGCACATACTTCGACAGGCTCAGCATGACCTACACACACAACATTTATTTCTTTCTTTGATTCGCATTATTAACTATTAACTCATAACTATTAACTATTCCCTATACCGCAACATCATACTCTCTCAAAGCATTGTTCAGAGATGTCTTCAGGTCAGTGCTTTCTTTACGTTGTCCTATAATCAATGCACATGGGACTTGAAAATCACCTGCCGGAAATTTTTTTGTGTACGAGCCCGGAATAACAACGGAACGGGGAGGCACAATGCCCCTATATTCTTTGGGTTCAACAGAAGTTACATCAATAATCTTTGTTGATTTTGTAAGCACAACATTAGCACCGAGCACCGCTTCTTTTTGCACCCACACACCTTCAACAACAATACAGCGCGAACCAATGAAACAACCATCCTCAATAATAACAGGGGCAGCCTGAACAGGTTCAAGCACTCCGCCGATACCCACCCCACCGCTCAAATGAACATCTCTGCCAATCTGGGCACAGGAACCAACTGTTGCCCATGTATCTACCATTGTTCCGCTATCAACATAAGCACCAATATTTACGTAACTCGGCATCATTATCACTCCTTTTGCCAGATAGGATCCGTAACGTGCCACAGCATTCGGAACAACACGAACACCAAGGGCTTCGTAATTGCGCTTTAACTTCATTTTATCATGATATTCAAAAATGCCAACTTCAATGGTTTCCATTTTCTGTATCGGGAAATAAAGTATTACCGCTTTTTTGACCCACTCATTAACTTTCCAGTCATTCCCATTAGGCTCTGCAACACGCAGCTTCCCTTTATCAAGCAATTCGATAACTTCACGGATAGTATTTTTTGTTTTTTCGTCCTTTAATAATTCTCTATTATTCCAGGCGGCTTCAATTATTTGTTGCATATGTATTAAATTCAATATCGTTTCTTGCACAAATATATTGAATATTTCAAGTGTTTTTAGAGTTTTAAATCTCTCTCATTATTTCAAGTATTAAGCAAAGTTGACAGCTTTTTTTATTATTTTTGTAGTATGGCTCGAATAATGGCGATTGATTATGGAAGCAAACGTGTTGGAATTGCTGTAACAGATCCATTTCAGATTATTGCTACAGGGCTCACAACAGTTCATTCAAAAGATCTGATCGAGTTTTTGAAAGCGTATTTTACGAAAGAAGAAGTGGAATGTATTGTGGTGGGTGAACCTAAACGGTTAAATAACGAGCCTTCCGACTCATCTCGTTTCATTGAACCTTTTGTAGTACATTTAAAACGCACTTTTCCTGCAATTAAAGTTGAGCGCATGGACGAACGATTTACGTCGAAAATGGCTTTTCAAACCATGATTGACAGTGGCTTAAAAAAAAAAGCAAGGCAAAATAAAGAATTAGTGGATGAAATAAGCGCTACCATTATTTTGCAGAGTTATATGAATAAAAAATAAAAGGAAGCCCCTCCTAACCTCCCCAAAGGGGAGGAATTACATCCTACGAAGCCGCCTTTATGGCTTGTGTGTTGGTTCTCCTCCCCTTTGGGGAGGTTGGGAGGGGCTAATAAATATTAAAAGATGATAGTACCAGTTGTTGCATATGGCGATCCTGTTTTGCGAAAAGTAGGACTTGAGATTACTAAAGATTATCCGGATTTACTGGATTTTATTGCTAATATGTTTGAAACCATGCATAATGCATTGGGTGTGGGCTTAGCTGCTCCCCAGGTGGGTAAATCAATTCGTTTATTTATTGTTGAAACAAAACCATTCACTGTCCGTGGAGAAAAGGATGATGATGATGACGATGATTATACTCCTGAAGAACGTGAACAACTGGCTAACTTTAGGAAAGTATTTATCAATGCAAAAATTTTGGAAGAAACTGGCGAAGAATGGGCTTTTAACGAGGGCTGTTTAAGTATTCCAAAAATTCGTGAGGATGTTTTACGTAAGCCTAAAATACGGATTCAATATTTTGACGAAAACTTTAATTTTTTTGACGAAACATTTGAAGGAATTGTTGCAAGAGTTATACAGCATGAATTTGATCATATCGAAGGTAAAGTGTTCACCGATAAAATAAGTCCATTGCGCCGGCGTTTATTAAAGGGTAAACTTTCTGATTTATCAAAAGGTAAAATACAGGTAGGTTATAAAATGCGTTTCCCCAATAAATAGATTTTGAATAATTTACAATTTAATAATATTGCTTATCTGCTTTAGACATGTAAAAAAATAGTATCTTAGCTCCTTAT
>JAVHPR010000186.1:0-3757 GCA_036170695.1 Bacteroidia bacterium | reverse complement strand
TGCCATGACACAAATATCTGATTTTTTTCCAGCGAATCAATTAGGGATTAATCCGGATAATTGTCTGTCAAATGAAATAAGTACAGGCAATTGTATGATTTTTACCTTATAAAATCCTAGATTTGCAGGGGATTTCTTATTTGTTTTTCTTTTGATTTAGTATTTTGGTTCAATGAATAACCCCGAGGCAGAGCTTCGGGAAATTCATGAGATTAAATTTTGATGCAAGGAAAATAAGAGAACATCATTTACAATCATAAATTTCGCAATAAAATGAAAAAAATTCTTTTGATAGAGGACAACAAAGACGTCCGTGAAAACACTGCAGAGATCCTTAAACTGGTTCAATACATTGTTATAACTGCTAAAAACGGAAAAGAAGGTGTAGAGCTGGCACAAAAAGAAATGCCAGATCTTATTATTTGTGATATAATGATGCCAATACTTGACGGACACGGTACTTTGCATATGCTTTCGAAAAATGAAGAAACATCAAGCATCCCTTTTATTTTTTTAACGGCAAAAGCCGAACGTAGCGATTTCAGAAAGGGAATGGAGATGGGGGCAGATGATTATCTGACCAAACCGTTTGACGATGTGGAATTGCTAAATTCAATTGAAAGCCGCCTCAAAAAAAAGGAAATACAGAAAAAGATATTTACGAAAAACATGGAAGGTATTAATGACTTTCTGAATGAAGCGAAGGGGGTTGAGTCACTAAAAAAACTTTCGGAAGAGCGAAATGTAAGAACCTATAAAAAGAAGGATAATATTTATAAAGAAGGCAGTTATCCGAAGGGAATTTATTTTGTTAATAAAGGTAAAGTAAAAACCTATCATACCAATGAATTCGGGAAAGAGCTGATTACGGAACTACATTCAGAAGGGGATTTTTTTGGTTATCTTTCCTTATTACAGGACGAAAAACACGCAGGTGCAGCAACAGCTTTTGAAGAGTCTGAAATTTTTATGTTACCCAAAGAAGATTTTTTCTCACTTATCTATAACAATGCTGAAGTGTCGCGTAAATTTATTGAAATGCTTTCTAATAATTTACGGGAAAATGAGAAACAACTTGTTAAGCTGGCTTATAACTCTGTCAGGAAACGAGTTGCAGAAGCGCTCATAAAACTTTCTGACAAATATAAAAAAGAAGGTGAACAGAAGTTTAGCATGAAGGTTTCGAGGGAAGATCTTGCCAGTTTGGTTGGAACTGCCACAGAAACAGTTATCCGCACCCTTAGCGATTTTAAAGAGCAAAAATTGGTGGAAATTTCCAGCGGGAAAATAACAATTCTAAATTACGACAAACTTGCCAAGTTGCAGAATTGATCCGTGTAATTCATTTCTTTTTTTGTTCTGAAAAGCCTTTATTTACAGCCACTTCTTTATTCTGAAATAATACAGAAGTGATAATATAGTCATAAAAATCACAAATAGTGTGATGGGGTATCCCCATTTGGAATGCAGTTCCGGCATAAACTCGAAATTCATACCATACAATCCCACAATAAATGTTACCGGAACAAAAAGCGTTGTAATAATGGTTAATACTTTCATTATTTCATTCATCCTGTTGCTAACGCTTGATAAATATATATCCATCATTCCCGACAGTAAATCACGAAAAGTTTCAACAGTATCAATTACCCTTACAGCATGGTCATGTAAATCCCGTAAATAGATGTCTGTGCTAGGTTTTATCAGATTAGTTTCACTACGTTCGATATTATTAATTAATTCGCGCATAGGCCAAACAGCTTTTCGTAGAAATATCATTTCCCGTTTCATGTGATGAAGCTGATTCAGCGTTTGTTTTGATGGTTCCTCCATCAATTCTTCTTCCAGCAACTCTATCCGGTCACCAAATTTTTCAAGAATACTGAAATAACAATCTACTACAGCATCCAATAAGGCATAGGCTAAATAATCAGCTCCCATTTTGCGAACGCGCCCTTTCCCTTGGCGAATGCGGTTGCGTATCATGTCGAAAGCATCGCCACCATGTATTTCCTGAAATGAAATAACCATCCCTTCCAATAAGATTACGCTTAGCTGTTCAGAACGGATTTCCGTATCATAATAAATCATTTTCATGATGGAAACAACGTAAGTGTCGTAATCTTCGAACTTTGAACGTTGATTGGTATTTACGATATCCTCCAGGGTCAAAGGGTGAATATCAAACTTTTTGCCTATCGCTTCAATTAATTCAACCTTATGAATTCCGTCCACATTTATCCATTTAACCAAATCCGGGTTCAAATTATTCAGACATTCCGAAAAATCGTAGAAATCTTTTTCGATAAATTTCGTTTCATTATATTCAAGAAGTGTGATTTTTACTTTTTCAGTGCTTTCTTTCCCACTATACATAATAGTTCCCGGTGGAGCGCCTGTTTTATCCTGTATGTTATCCATATCAATTTAACAATTTAGCAATTTTACAGTAGGCAATTTTACAAATCAATTTTACAGGGGACAATAAAAAAAACAATTAAACAATTAAACAATTTTGCAATTTTACAGTAGTCAATAAAAAAATAATTGAACAATTGCCTATTGCTAAATTGCACAATTGAGTAATTGCCTACTGCCCAATTGAAAAATTGAAAAATTAATTTTTATTCCCTTCCAGTACGATCACAATTTCACCTTTTATTGTTTTTTCTTTAAAATAATCAAGAATTTCCTGTAAAGTACCACGTTTTGTTTCTTCAAACATTTTTGTAAGTTCACGTGATACAGATGCCCTTCTGTCAGCTCCAAAAAATTCAATAAACTGCTCCAGTGCCTTGATAAGGCGGTGTGGCGATTCGTAAAAAATCATGGTGCGTGATTCGTTCAGCAAGGATTTAATTTTTGTCTGGCGCCCTTTTTTTTGTGGTAAAAAACCCTCAAAGCAAAAAGAGTCACTTGGTAAGCCGGAGTTAACCAACGCTGGTACAAATGCAGTTGCACCTGGCAGACATTCCACTTCAATACCTTTTTTTATGCACTCACGCACTAATAAAAATCCGGGATCAGAAATGGCGGGAGTCCCGGCATCTGTTATCAATGCTATGTTTTCGCCATTTGAAATGCGTTCGGCAATCATAGCGGCAGTTTGATGTTCGTTGTGTTGGTGGTGGGCGAACATTTTTTTTGTAATGTTTAAATGTTTCAACAGTATGCCTGATTTACGCGTGTCTTCTGCCAAAATTATATCCACTTCTTTTAAAATGCGTATCGCCCGAAGTGTTATGTCTTCAAGGTTTCCGATGGGTGTTGGTACGATGTATAGTTTCATATTGTGTTTTCTTTATTCCCCCTTGAAAAGGGGGTTAGGGGGATTTTTTTGTTTTCATCAATCCAAATCTCAATCCCTCTGATTACATTGTTCATCTCTCTTTTAACTTGCAAATCAGTAAATCGAATAACAATCAATCCCAATTTTTCTAATTCCTTTTGGCGAGAACAATCTTTTTCATATTTATTATCGTGACTATTCCCATCTATTTCAATAATCAAATTTAATGCTTTACAATAGAAATCTACAATGTAATTTCCAAGGGGCTTTTGCCTGTTGAATTTAAATCCTATCATACTTCCCGCACGTAATTTTTTCCATAAAAGAACTTCAGATAAAGTAGAGTTATTCCTAAGTAAACGAGAGTTCTCTTTTAGATTTAAATTATATTCGATGTAAGGTTTTTTCATATTAAATCCCCCTAGCCCCCTTTTCAAGGGGGAATTGATTCTCTTACGAAATTATTTT
>JAVHPR010000185.1:0-3761 GCA_036170695.1 Bacteroidia bacterium | reverse complement strand
TTGCAGGAATTACAAAACAATAAAAGACAGCATGTCTAAAGCAGATAAGCAATTACAATTAAATATACCTTTTTAAAAGCAACAACGACATTATGAAAGATTTATTTGAAAAGATTAAAGCAAATCGTGGTCCGATTGGGATGCATGCAAAAGAGTCGCATGGTTATTTTACATTTCCAAAACTGGAAGGTGATATAGCACCACGCATGATTTTCCGTGGTAAAGAACGTTTAAACTGGAGTTTAAACAATTATTTAGGTTTAGCTAATCATCCCGAAGTTCGCAAAGCTGATGCTGATGCAGCTGCTAAATATGGTTTTGCAAACCCAATGGGTGCGCGTATGATGAGTGGCAACTCCGATTTTCATGAGCAGTTAGAAGCTGAATTATCTGCCTTTGTTCATAAAGAGGATACTATTCTTTGTAACTTTGGGTATCAGGCAATGATTTCTGCTTTGGATTGCTTAGTGGATCGCCATGATGTTATCGTTTATGATGCTGAAGCACATGCCTGTATTTTAGATGGAGTTCGTTTACACATGGGAAAACGTTATGTGTTTAAGCATAATGATATAGAAGATTGCGCTAAACAGTTAGAGCGTGCAACAAAGTTGGCGAATGAACAAAATGGTTCTATTTTGCTTATTACCGAGGGTGTATTTGGTATGCGTGGCGATCAGGGAAAAATTAAGGAGATTGTTGAATTAAAGAAAAAATTCAGTTTCCGTTTATTTGTTGATGATGCACATGGTATCGGTACTATGGGGGCAACAGGCGGTGGAATTGGACAAGAGCAAGGTTGCCAGGATGGAATAGATATTTACTTCGGTACATTTGCTAAATCATTCGCTTCAATTGGTGGATTTATTTCAAGTGATGAGCAAATTGTTGAATATTTACGTTACAATATGCGTTCTCAGATATTTGCAAAATCTTTGCCATTACCATTGGTGATTGGTGCTTTAAAACGTCTGGAATTAATGCGTAATCATCCTGAATACAGGAATAAATTATGGGAAATTACTCATGCTTTACAAAACGGTTTGAAAAAAGCCGGATTTGAAATTGGGGTAACGAATTCGCCGGTAACGCCTGTATTTATGAATGGTTCAATTCCTGAAGCAACAAATTTAATAATGGATTTGCGTGAGAATTTCAATATTTTCTGTTCAATGGTAGTTTACCCTGTAGTTCCGAAAGGAATGATAATATTACGTGTTATACCAACCGCAGTGCATACAATTGAAGATGTAAATTATACATTGGATGCATTCTCAAAAATTGTCGGTAAATTAAAATCCGGTCAATATATGTCGGATAAAATTGCTGCATTTTAAAAACAATATTACAATTTAAAATCAGGAATAGCGTTTTCAGGGAAATCAGATTAAATGAAAACCTACCTTGTAATAATTATAATTTTGCTTTCTGCAATATTTATTAGTTCTTGTGCTCAGCGTGTTCATCGTGATTGCCAAGGTAATAAGCATAAAGTTATGACAGAAATGGGAGGGTATTTGTAATACCCTCCCATTTCTGTTTTTAAATAACAACAATAAACTATTTCGTTTTAGGTATATTCTCTTTTTTTAGTTCCCGGACACAGAGGACAAAGCCAATAGATACAAGTATTGCAGCGGCAGCAAAAGGCACTCCGGGGAAATTTACAGGAGCATTTTCTTTAGTAAAAAAATAGAACAGGTGGGTCATAATAAGTGGTGCAATAATATTGGACAAACTAATGAGAGAAGTGATCATGCCTTGTAACTCTCCTTGTTCATTATCGTGCACTCTTCCTGAAATGATTGCCTGAAGTGACGGAGGGGCAATTCCTCCTAAGCAATAAACAAGTGTGAAAACATATAGCATCCATGCCTGGTTGGCAAAAGCAAATAAACTTAAGCCCAGCACATAAAATATCAAGCCAACGTAAACGGAACGGATAGCTCCAAAATAATTCTGCGTCCACCTTATTAGCCCTCCTTTTACAGTTGCGACCATCACACCAACAAATGCAAGCGAATAACCAATTTCGAGGTCACTCCACTTATATAAATACTTTGTATAAAATGGCCAGATGGCAGGCATTACCTGTCCGGCAACAAAAATAAAAAACAGGGCTATCAGTAGCATTCTAACTGTTTTGTTCTTCTTTAATTGAACAAATGCACCCAAAGGATTAGCACGCTTGAAATCAAATTTTCTTCGGTTTTCAACTTTGAGTGATTCCGGCAGAATAAAAAAACCATATATCAAATTAAGCAAAGAAAGCACTGCCGAAGCAAAGAACGGAACCCGAGTGCCGAACTCACTTAATATTCCTCCCATAATAGGACCGATGATGAATCCTAAACCAATAGCGGCACCTATTATTCCAAAATTCTGAGCGCGTTTTTCGGGCGGACTGATATCTGCAACATAGGCAAAGCCTGTAGTTATACTTGCACCACATATTCCGGAAATGATTCTTCCCAGAAAAAGAAGAGGAAGGGTGTTTACCAGCGCGAGAAAAAGATAATTTATGCCAAATCCCATCAGAGATATCAGTAAAACAGGCCTTCTGCCGAAGCGGTCGCTAAGAGCACCCAGTAAAGGTGAAAATATAAACTGCATGATAGCATAAGACGCCATCAGCCATCCACCATATGTTACTGCTTCATTCACACTCACACGGCTTACTTCCGAGATTATACTGGCTGCCACCGGGTAAATAATCCGAATACCGATGCAATCAATTAATACAGTAATGAAAATAAAAAAAAACGGATTTTTCACTCTTTGCATGAGGGCACATATAAAAGAAAATACAAATTTTATAATTCACAAAGATAAATGCTTTTTGACGTGGTAAAATATTTATTATATTTGAGCTAAAGTTCTACACCCTGAAAACTTGATTGATTCGGGGGATCATTGGAAATATATCTACTAATCATTGGAAATATATCTACTAAATAAACAGTTTATAGAAAAATAAGTTTCTAATCCTATTTTGAAAAAGATACTGCTAAATATATTACTCTTTTTTTGTACTGGCTTTTTAGCAATCGGGCAGACAGATTTTTATGGGAAGCTCTCGAGTGCTGCTCTCGAATTGACCAAACAAGCAGTGGTTTATGACCCTGGGTACTTTCAAATTAACTATCCCAATGGTGATGTTCCAAGTGACAAAGGTGTTTGTACGGATGTTATAATACGCGCATATCGAAAGCTTGGAATTGATCTTCAAAAAGAGGTGCATGAAGACATGACATCGAATTTCAGCAAGTATCCAAAAAGTTGGAAACTTACACACACTGATAAGAATATTGATCACCGAAGGGTTCCCAACCTGATGGTGTTTTTTACAAGGCATGGTCGGGTTAAACCAATAAGCAAGAATACGGAGGACTATTCCCCTGGTGATATTGTCTGCTGGAATTTAGGTGGAGGTATAACCCATATCGGGCTTGTAGTGGATAAAAAATCAGCTGATCAGAAAAGATATTTAATTGTCCATAATATTGGCGGAGGGCAAGTTATTGCCGACTGTTTGTTTGAATATAAAATTATTGGACATTATCGCTATGGGAAATAAAAATGCAGTTTAGCTTTTGATTCGATAAAACAGCCTTTCCACTTATCATCTAAAATTCGAATTCCATAAACCAATTTTAAATCACCCAGTGTTGAGTTAATTATAGAAAGACGCAATGTCATGTCGAGATTTGACGAGACATCTTTTTTAAATGAAAAAGATTCCTCCACAAGGTCGGAATGAC
>JAVHPR010000184.1:0-17662 GCA_036170695.1 Bacteroidia bacterium | reverse complement strand
GAATTACAAAACAATAAAAGACAGCATGTCTAAAGCAGATAAGCAATTTATAAATTTGATTTATACATTGTTCTCTCCCTGATAGGGAGAGTTAGAGATAGGAAATATGACAGACATCAGAAAAGAATTAGAAAAGCGAGTATTGGTAATTGATGGTGCGATGGGCACCATGATTCAGCAGTATAATCTCGAAGAAAAAGATTATCGCGGGAAACGTTTTGCCGATTTTCATAAAGATTTGAAAGGTAATAACGACTTGCTTTCCATTACTCAGCCGCAAATTATTAAAACTATTCATAAAGAATATTTAAAGGCTGGTGCTGATATTATTGAAACAAATACATTTAGTGGTACCTCCATTGCTATGGCTGACTATGATTTGCAGGATTTGGTATTTGAGTTGAACTACGAATCGGCGAAAATTGCAAAGGAGGCTGTTAAAGAATTCGAAGAGGAAAATCCGAAATCCGAAATCCGAAATCCGAAATTTGTTGCTGGTTCAATAGGGCCAACCAATCGTACTCTTTCCTTATCTCCTAATGTTAATGACCCTGGTTATCGTGCTGTTACATTTGACGAAATGGTGGAAGCATATACCGAACAGGTTCGTGGACTAATTGAGGGCGGTGCTGATTTACTTTTGATTGAAACAATTTTTGATACGTTAAATGCAAAGGCGGCTTTATTTGCAATTCAAAATTATTGTAAAAGTATTGATAAAAAAATGCCTGTGATGGTTTCCGGAACAATTACAGATGCTAGCGGAAGAACCCTTTCAGGACAAACTACAGAGGCTTTTTTGAATTCAGTTTCTCATGTTGATTTATTGAGTGTAGGCTTGAATTGCGCTCTGGGGGCTAAAGACATGCGCCCATATCTGGAAGAACTTTCGAGCAAAGCTCCTTTTTATGTGAGCGCCTACCCAAATGCCGGTTTGCCTAACCAGTTTGGAGAATATGATCAGGATGCGCATGAAATGGGACATCAGATAGAAGACTTCTTAAAAGCCGGATTCCTGAATATTGTGGGAGGATGTTGTGGTACAACTCCTTCGCACATTAAACGTATTGCGGAGTTAGCCGCAGTTGCTGCTCCACGTAAAAAACCAGTAGCCGACACCTTGATGCATTTAAGCGGTTTGGAGCCGGTTACATTATACCCCGAAAGCAATTTCATGAATGTGGGCGAACGCACTAATGTTACCGGTTCGAAAAAGTTTCTTCGTCTTATTAAAGAAAATAATTATGATGAAGCACTCTCTATTGCCCGTGAACAGGTTGAAGGAGGGGCACAGGTAATTGATGTGAATATGGACGAAGGTATGTTGGATTCTGAAGCAGCAATGACAAAGTTTCTGAATTTAATTGCTGCAGAGCCTGATATTTCAAGAGTTCCCATTATGATTGATTCCTCAAAATGGAATGTGATCGAGGCAGGGTTAAAATGTGTGCAAGGCAAATCAATTGTAAATTCTATTTCATTAAAAGAAGGTGAAGATAAATTCATCGAGTATGCAAAAAAAATAAAGCAATATGGTGCAGCTGTTATTGTAATGGCTTTTGATGAGGCAGGACAAGCGGATACTTTGCAACGCAGAATTGATATATGTAAACGTGCCTATGATGTATTAATTGATAAAGTTGGGTTTCATCCTCAGGATATTATTTTCGATCCGAATATTTTTCCCGTTGCTACTGGAATGGAAGAGCATAGAAAAAATGCTGTCGATTTTTTTGAGGCTACAAAATGGATAAAAGAAAATTTACCACACGCAAAAGTTAGCGGAGGGGTTAGCAATGTGTCATTTTCCTTTCGGGGAAATGACATTGTGCGGGAAGCAATCAACTCAGCATTTTTATTTCATGCAGTAAAAGCAGGAATGGATATGGGAATTGTGAATCCGTCTCAGTTGCAGGTTTACGATGATATTCCAAAAGACTTATTGGAATTGGTGGAAGACGTATTGTTAAATAGAAACGATGATGCTACAGAACGTCTGGTGACACATGCTGAAACATTAAAGGGTGTAACTAAAGATAAAACGGAAAAAGATGAAGCATGGCGTAAGGCTCCTGTTCAAGAGCGTTTGAGCCATGCATTAGTAAAAGGTATAGTTGAATATATCGATGTTGATACTGAAGAAGCATTGCAAAAATTAGGACGTCCTTTATTTGTTATTGAAGGTCCTTTGATGGATGGAATGAATATGGTGGGTGATTTGTTTGGAAGCGGCAAAATGTTTTTACCACAGGTTGTGAAGAGTGCAAGAGTGATGAAAAAGGCCGTTGCCTATCTGGAGCCCTATTTGAATGCCCCCCTACCCCCCAAAGGTGGGGACTCCATGCACACAAGCGAAAACTATGAAACTGCGGATCCTTTATTTTATAGTTTGCTCAAAAATTTTGTAAAGAAACATAGAAGTATTCCAACAGAAGGAGAAAATGTTTTTTGGCAATTAGTTAGAGGGAAAAAGTTAGATGGATATAAGTTCAGAAGGCAACATATCATTGGTCAATACATTGTTGATTTTGTCTGCTTAAAAGAAAATTTAGTTATTGAAATTGATGGGCTTATTCATCAATTACCAGAAAATAAAGAAAGTGATGAGCAAAGAACAAAGTGGCTTAAATCTAAAGGATATAGGGTAATTCGGTTCAGTAATGAAGAGGTAATTGGAGATACTGAAAATGTTTTATTGAAAATAAAATCTTCTTTAGAACCACAACCTAAATCCCCCCATTTGGGGGGCAGGGGGGCTGGACGCATCCTTTTGGCAACTGTGAAAGGTGATGTACATGATATTGGGAAAAACATTGTGGGGGTTGTGTTAGCATGTAATAATTATGAAATTATTGATTTGGGGGTTATGGTGTCTTGCGATAAAATTTTAGCAGAGGCCAGAGAGCATAATGTTGATGTCATAGGTTTAAGTGGATTAATTACTCCATCACTGGATGAAATGGTTCATGTGGCAAAAGAAATGGAGCGGTTAGGGTTTAAGATCCCTTTGCTGATCGGAGGTGCAACTACTTCTAAAGTTCATACCGCTGTGAAAGTTGCACCCTATTATTCAGGGCCTGTTGTGCATGTTAATGACGCCAGTAGATCAGTTCCTGTTGCCGGTAGCCTAATTTCAGAGGAGTTGCGTGCAGCTTTTATAGAAACAGTGGATAAAGATTATGAACGTGTTCGCGAGCAAAATAAAAATGCTCAATCACAAAATAAATTTATTTCGATTGAAGAAGCGCGTGAAAATAAATTTCCAATTGATTGGAATACCACAGACATTGTTAAACCATCTTTTATCGGTAATAAAACTTTTAAAGATTATCCTTTGGAAGAACTTGTCGACTATATTGACTGGACGCCATTTTTCATCGCCTGGGAAATGAAAGGTTCTTATCCGAAAATTTTGAAAGACCCAACAAGGGGGGAAGAAGCCACAAAGTTGTTTGCAGATGCCAAAAAAATGCTCAAACAAATCATTGAAGAAAAATGGTTAACAGCAAATGCGGTGATTGGTATTTATCCGGCCAACGCAATTAACCAGGATGATATGGAAGTGTATGAAGATGAAAAACATTCAAAAATAAAAACTGTTTTCCATTCCATTCGCCAACAAACAAAAAAACCTGCGGGGCAATACAATATTGCCTTGGCAGATTTTATAAAACCGATTGACCTCACCCCCAACCCCTCTCCAAAGGAGAGGGGAGCCACTCCGAAATATTATACTGCTGATTGGAAAAATTGGAGTAATAATATACAGCATTCAAAGGAAATGCGAAAGGAACCAACACCTGCTGAAGAAAAATTATGGGAGGTATTACGTAATCGAAAATTAAAATATAAATTCAGAAGGCAGCAGCCAATAGGTCAATTCATTGCAGATTTTGTTTGCATTGAACAGAAATTAATTATAGAAGTTGATGGTGAAATACATAATCATCAAAAAGAATATGATGATGGAAGAACATACATGTTAGAAGACATTGGATATAGAGTAATTCGTTTTTCTAACGATTTGGTATTAAAAGCAATTGAGGAGGTAATTGAAAAAATTACCTCGGAGCTATCTTCCCCCCTCTCCTTTGGAGAGGGGTTGGGGGTGAGGTCAAACGGAAATGACTACATCGGCGCTTTCGCCCTAACCACAGGCATTGGTATTGATGAACACGTTGCACGTTTCGAAAAAAACAATGATGATTATTCAGCTATTCTGCTAAAAGCACTGGCGGACAGGCTTGCAGAAGCTCTTGCGGAAGTAATGCACAAACGTGTTCGTAAAGAATTATGGGGGTATGCAAAAGAAGAATCCTTAAATAATGAAAATTTACTGAAAGAAGAATATGCCGGTATTCGTCCTGCACCTGGTTATCCGGCTCAGCCTGATCATACTGAAAAAGTAGAATTGTTTAAATTATTGGATGTTGAAAAAAATACCGGCATTATCTTAACCAGCAGTCTGGCAATGTTTCCAACAGCATCCGTAAGTGGTTTGTATTTTGCTCATCCCCAATCCCATTATTTTGGAATTGGTAAAATACAAAAAGATCAGGTGTCAGATTATGCAAAACGTAAAAGAATGTCGTTGGAAGAAACCGAACGTTGGCTGGGTCCTAATCTGGCATATTAATCACTACTGTTATTATGAAAAAAACAACCGAATCAGATTCAAAATATAATGCACTCGAAAAAATGAGTGTATATGAATTGCTTACCAGTATTAATAATGAAGATAAAACAGTTGCTTCTGCCGTTGAAAAAGTTATTCCTAAAATTGAAAAATTAGTGAAGGTAGTTGTAAAGCAAATGAAGCTTGGCGGACGTTTATTTTATATGGGAGCTGGTACCAGTGGACGATTGGGAATTGTAGATGCATCTGAATGTCCCCCAACCTTTGGTGTTTCGCAAGGATTGGTTATCGGACTTATTGCCGGTGGAGATAAGGCTATTCGCAAAGCGGTTGAGTTTGCTGAAGATGATATGGAGCAAGGTTGGAAAGACCTTCAAAATTATAAGATAACTAAATCAGATGTAGTAATCGGAATTGCTGCATCTGGTTCAACGCCATATGTAATTGGTGCTTTAGAAGCTTGCAATAAAAATGAAATTATTACAGCATGTATTGTTTGTAATAAGGCAAGTAATGTAGCAAAGGTGGCTAAACATAAAATCGAAGTGATTGTTGGTCCTGAATTTGTCACGGGCAGCACACGCATGAAATCAGGAACAGCCCAAAAATTAGTATTAAATATGATTTCAACCGCTGTTATGATTCAATTAGGTCGGGTAAAAGGCAATAAAATGGTAGATATGCAATTGAGTAATAATAAACTTGTTGACAGGGGGACTCTGATGGTTGCCAATGAATTAAAAATACCCTACAAAAAAGCAAATGAGTTATTATTGAAATATGGAAGTGTTCGCAAATCAGTAGATGCTTTTAGAAATAAATAGCATGGTTCTCTCTAAATTATTTAATCATTCTTTGTTAAAAATAAATTTGGTTTCATCTGTTTCTTCTTTAAACATAGATTCGTAAATTCGTAGAAATTCGTATATAGTAATATGCAGGATATAGAACCATATTATAATTGGAGGGATCTTTACATTGCGTCGGAAGATGAGCAATCACCCTTTTATGGAAGAGAGTATAGTGAATTCGAATATACCAATGCGATATATAATTACCTCATTCATCCACAATGGGATGATATTGATTCCCCAACACTTTACATAAAAATTTTGTTTGTCGATTATGAGGAAAAGTATACAATCATTGAACTGATTGGCGAATGGAACGATTGTATCAACAATGATATAATGTTATTGAAACGGGATATTATCGAAAAGTTAATGCAATGCGGAATCAATAAGTTTATTTTAATTGGTGAAAATGTATTAAACTTCCATGCATCTGACGATTGTTATTATCAGGAGTGGTTTGAAGAAGTGGAAGATGGTTGGATTGCCTTTTTGAATTTCAGAAAACATGTTCTGGATGAATTTCAAAATGCTAATATTGATTATTATATTTTATCAGGAGGCAAGCTAAATGATGTGGCATGGCGCACTTCAACTCCCCAGCAATTATTTGAGAAGATTGAGAATGTTGTTCAGAAAAGAATAGGTTAAAATACATTTTAATGATTATTTACCCTGAAATTTTTAAAAATCAAACTGTCATTGCTGCCCAAAGCACCCGCAAAGACGGAGTAAGTCTCCCCCCTTATTCAACCATGAATTTAGGCTTGTTTGTGAATGATCAAACTGAAAATGTAATAAAAAATCGAGAACTGTTTTTTGGAAGATTAGGAATTCCGCTTGAACATATTGTGTTAAGCAAACATGTTCACGGCATTAAGGTTTATATTGCAAATTCTCCAATTATTACTGAAGGTTATGATGCGCTAATCACAAATAAAACTAATTTATTTTTAGCGGTTTCCATTGCGGATTGTACGCCAATTCTGATTTATGACGATGTCAACAATGCTGTTGCAGCTATTCATGCGGGATGGAAAGGGACAGTCGCGGAAATTATAAAACATACTTTGAAAAAAATGAATGAAATTTATAACACAAAAGGTAACGATTGTAAAGCATATATTGGAGCCTGTATTGGTTATGATAATTTTGAAGTAGGAGTGGAAGTTGCACAACACTTTAGTGATGCATTCAAAAGATTTGATGGTCAAAAACAAAAATGGTTTGTTGACTTAAAATCTGCAAATAAAAAACAACTACTCGAGTTTGGTTTACACTCAGAAAATATTGAAATATCACCCTATTGCACTTTTAAAGATGAAGACTTGTTTTTTTCTCATCGGAGAGATAGAGGATTGACTGGGAGAATGATGGCTGTGATTGGGATAAAAAGCAATAATTAATTTCTTACCTTTGCACCTTCAAATAAGGGAATAATATTAAAACTTTTAACTTTTAACTTTTAACTCTTAACTCTTAACTTAATACTCTTAACTCAAAAAAATATAAACTATGGCAAAAGGATTTTATACTGTTCCGGTTCCAGTGAACGAACCTGTAAAAAATTACGCTCCCGGCAGCGCTGAGCGAATTGCGGTAAAAAAAATGCTTACTGAATTACGTTCAATTGAATTGGATATACCTATGTATATTGGGGGTAAAGAAGTTCGTAGCAATGATAAAGTTCGTCTTTCACCTCCCCATGACCATAGGCATACTTTGGGTCATTTTCACAAAAGTAATAAAGAGCACGTAAAACAAGCTATTGATGCGGCTTTGGCTGCCAAACCTAAGTGGGAAGCTTTAGCCTGGGAACATCGAGCCAGTATTTTCTTAAAAGCTGCTGAATTAATTGCAGGACCATATCGTGCAAAATTGAATGCCGCAACAATGCTTGGACAATCAAAAAACGCTTTCCAGGCAGAGATTGATGCAGCATGTGAACTTACCGATTTCTTGCGTTTCAATGTATTGTACATGACAGAAATTTATAAACAACAACCTCCTGTTGCTGGTACAGGGTTTGGTGTCTGGAATCGTGTTGAACAACGCCCTTTGGAAGGTTTTATTTATGCTTTAACACCATTTAATTTTACTGCAATTGCCGGGAACTTACCTACTTCCTGCGCTATGATGGGTAATGTGGTAGTCTGGAAACCATCAAATACACAGGTTTATGCAGCTAATGTATTAATGGAAATATTTATGAAAGCTGGTATTCCGGATGGTGTAATTAATTTAATTTACCCTTCAGGTCCTGATGCAGCGGATGTCGTATTCTCACATCCGGATTTCGCGGGTATTCACTTTACCGGCTCTACCGAGGTATTCCAAAATATCTGGAAAACCATTGGTAACAATATTCATATGTTTAAAACATATCCTCGTATTGTTGGGGAAACAGGCGGAAAAGATTTTATCATTGCTCATAAATCTGCTGATCCAAAAATTGTTGCTACAGCCATAAGTCGTGGTGCGTTTGAATACCAAGGACAAAAATGCTCTGCAGCTTCACGGGCATACATTCCAAGCAATATTTGGGAAGAAGTAAAAACTCAGGTTCTGGCCGACTTAAAATCCTTTAAAATCGGACCAACCGAAGATTTCACAAATTTCGTAAATGCTGTAATTGATGAAAAGTCTTTTGACAAATTGGCGAAGTATATTGACGCAGCTAAAAATGATAAAGAAGTCGAAATTATTGCAGGTGGTAATTACGATAAAACAAAAGGGTGGTTTATTGAGCCTACAATAATTGTGGCGAAAGATCCGAAATACGTTACCATGTGTGAAGAACTATTCGGACCGGTATTAACCCTTCATGTTTATGATGCTGAAAAATTCGAAGAGACATTGAAAATTGTCGATTCGACATCTATCTACGCTTTAACCGGGGCAATTATTGCGCAAGACCGATATGCAATTGAACAGGCAACAAAAGCATTGCGCAATGCAGCAGGTAATTTTTATATTAATGATAAATGTACAGGTGCGGTTGTTGGACAACAGCCATTCGGCGGTGCCCGCGGATCCGGAACAAATGATAAAGCCGGTGCAATGGTAAATTTATTGCGTTGGGTTTCACCACGTACAATTAAAGAAACACTTGTACCTCCTACTGATTATAGATATCCATTTTTGCAGGCCGATTAGTTCTTATTAGCGTCCCACAAAACTGTGGGACGTTTTTTTTATCAAATGGTAATTTTATCTTGTCCTGTTAATTTGTTTGTTCATGCTTATTAATATTGAACTTTTTTAGTTTCCTGTTGTGACTATTATCACAATCTTTATTAAGTTTATTATTCTTGTTTTTAGATGTATAAATTTCATTTTGAAGAATAACTAAAAAAATCATCATTTCAATCCAATAGCAAATTCCGTTAGCTTATCCCTTGTGCTTGTGTTGTAAAAATGCTCACCACACAATTACCATCGATGAATTATTTAATTCAATGAAAAAAAAAATCACAGTAATTTTATTATTTTTTACGATTTTTGATTTGGATGCGCAAAACAATTCAGATGCCTTGCAGAAGGCAGGAATTGAGGCGCTGACTAAACAGGAATATAATAAAGCACTACTGATTTTTCATCAGGTAATCAATTCTCAGCCTTCAAATGGGGAAGCTTATTACTACCGGGGTATTGCATATTCAAACTTGGGGAAAATTGATTCAGCAATTGAAAGTTATTCAAAAACAATAGAATTTAATCCTCGAAAAATTGAAGCATATATCAATAGGGGTTCTGCATATAGCGAGTCGAAAAAATACAAAGAAGCATTAAATGATTATAATAAAGCTATAGAATTAAATCCTAAAATGGCTGAAATCTTTAATAACAGGGGGTATTTATTCAGCTTGCAAAATATGCACATTGAAGCCATAAGGGATTTTGAAAAAGCAATTGCCCTGAATCCAAGGTATAGTAAAGCATACATAAATAAGGCTTTTTCGACCAGCGCTCTTGGTAAACATCAATCAGCTATTGAAACCCTAAGTAAGTTGATAAGTATTAATCCTGATTATTCCGCCGCGTATTTTAACAGGGCGCTTGAATACAAAGAAATGAAAGATAATAAAAATGCACTTTATGATTATAATAAAGGTTTGGAATTAGAACCGGAAGATGTTAATTCTCTTTTATTGCGTGCAGAAATTCGTGATGAATTGGGCGATGATAAAGGTGCTATTGAAGATTATACAGCTTATATAAAAGTAAACGCCAATAATGCAAAAGCCTTTTACTTTCGTGCCCGTGCTGAATATGATTTGCCGAATTACCTTGCGGTTGTTGAGGATTGCAACCAAGCAATAAAACTCAAACCCGATTATTGGGAAGCATTTATCATTCGAGGAAACGCAAATGATTTTCTGGGCAACTATCAAGATGCTTTAAAAGATTATGGTAAAGCCATTGAATTGAATCCAAAAGCAACAGATGCTTATGACCAGCGGGCAATAGCGCGCCTGGCAAAAAATGACGTAACCGGTGCACTTTCTGATTTAAGCCGGGCAATTATTATTGCTCCTGCGGATGTAAAATTAATTGAAAAAAGAGCTATTTTAAGAGCTGCAATAAAAGATTATAAAGCAGCAATTGAAGATTATTCGAAAATTATTGAACTTAATCCAACTTCTGCGAAAGCATTTGTTGCACGCGCGGAATTGTATTTATCTTATGGTAACAAGGAAAAAGCTTGTGAGGATTATAAACGAGCTGAATTACTTGGAGACGGTGCAGCAGTGAGCAAACGGATTTTTAATTGCAAATAAGCCGTTTGTTTGTAAATTTTTAAATCATTTTACAATGTCCATTTTCAAATTATTAAATTTTCAAATTTTCAAATTAATATTTGTTATACTTCTATTTGCTCAGAACGGATTTTCTCAACTTGGTTTCCTGGGGGAAAAAAAATTTACCAGAGCCGATACATTAAGAGGAACTCTCTCTGAGTTTCGTTCTTGTTATGATGTTTTGGTATATGATTTGGATGTTAGAGTGGATATCGATAATAAATTTATCTCAGGAAGTAATACAATTAAATTTCTTGCAAAAAGTGATTTTACAAAACTTCAAATAGATTTATTTGAAAATATGAAAATCGAAAAAATTGAATTCAGTAATTCTCTGAACCAGGAACAAAAACGTGAGTTGAAATACACTCGCCAGTTTAATGCTGTATTTGTTGAGTTTCCGGATACCGTAAAAAAAGAAAGTGTACGATTTATAAAAATTTATTATTCTGGAAATCCGCAAGCTGCAAAACATGCACCTTGGGATGGTGGATTTTCATGGGATAAAGATAAAAATGGTAATCCCTGGGTTGGCGTTTCCTGCCAGGGTACTGGTGCCAGTTTATGGTGGCCTTGCAAAGATCATCAAAGCGATGAACCCAATGAAATGCTTATTCGTATTACTGTTCCTCAGGGTTTAAGTGATGTGTCAAACGGCAGGTTAAAACGAAAAACTATTTTGCCCGATGGCTGGACAAAGTTTGAATGGTATGTTTCCTACCCGATTAACAATTATGATGTAACATTGAACATTGGTAAATATAGTTCTTTCAGCGATATTTATTTTAACAGCGCTTTTAAAGATACGCTAACATTGGATTATTTTGTGATGCCTTACAATTTGGAAAAAGCAAAAAAACAATTCGCTCAGGTAAAACCTATGCTTGATTGTTATTATAAATATTTTGGTGAATTTCCTTTTGTTCGCGATGGTTATAAGCTTGTTGAAGCGCCCTATCTGGGTATGGAACATCAGAGCTGTGTGGAGTATGGTAATGAATATAAAAATGGATATTTGGGCTATGATATGTCGGGCACAGGATATAAATTTGATTATATAATTATTCATGAATCAGCTCATGAGTGGTGGGGCAATAGTATTACAACCAACGATTTGGCAGATATGTGGGTTCACGAAGGTTTTGGAACCTATGCTGAAGCGCTGTATATTGAGTTTTTATACGGCCATGATGCATATCTGGAGTATATTAATTCTGAGACAAGAAGGGTTGAAAACGATACTCCTATAATTGGTAAATACGGTTTAAACAATGAAGGAGCCGGCGATATGTATCCAAAAGGTGCATTGCTTATTCATACCATACGAAGCATAATAAATGATGATAAAAAGTTCTTCGAAATAGTAAAAGGAATTCAGGATACATTCAAATACCAAACAGTTAATTCAAGTGATATAGAAAAGTACATATGTGAACAATCGGGTATTGATTTTTCTGATATTTTTGAATTGTATCTGAGGAGTTCATCTATACCAAAATTAAGTTTAAAAATCGAAGAAAATCCTTGGGATTTAAAAATTGCGTACCGCTATACTTTATTTGGAAAGAGTGCATTTAAAGAGGAAGACGACATTAGTAATCAACCATTTTTTACTATGCCGGTGAAAGTAACTTTAAAAAAAGATGAATTTGATTTTATTTTTCCTACAACCGAATGGCAAACAATAACTATTCGTGATATGAAATCTTCTGACTTTAAAATTGCAAGCGATTTATTTTATATTGATAAAGAAATTATCTTCGTAAATCATTGAGGTGAAATTTCCTGTAAAAGCGCATTATTCAGATGCTAAAAACATTTTTCATATTTATGTTATTGATTATTTCGGAGGTACTGTTAGCTCTGGATAATAATTATAAAGATTCGTTGTTGTATAAAAAAACAGATTCCACCTGTATTGAAAGCTGCACTAACTTATTTACTGCAAAACTTCTTTTAACAGGGCGTTTCAATAAGTTTAGCATCATCGATAATATTACTGGAAAGTCGTTGGAATACAGCATTAATTCCAAAACAAATTTTGGAGTTGGCTTTAGTTACAAAGGAATAGGTCTTGAATTTTTATTTTCACCGCGTGGTTTAAATAATGATAACGCTAAGTACGGAAAATCGCAGCAGTTCTCCATTTCCAGTAGTGCCAACACCCGGCGTTTTATTTATGATGTCTATTTACGGAGTAATCAGGGCTTTCATACCACTACAGGAACACCCATACCAAATGACACTACCGGGGCTTTAGCATATTATTATCGTCCGGATATAGTAAACATTAATATAGGAACGGAAATTGTGTATCTTTTCAATAATAAACATTTTTCAAGTTCCGCTCCGTATAATTTTACACAGCGTCAGAAAAAAAGTGCAGGCACAATGCTTTTAGGCTCTTTCTTTTCATTATATTCTATCAACGCCGACTCTGTTATTATTCCCGATTCATTAAAGGATCGCTTCAAGCCGGAAGTCCAATTCAAAAATGCCGGAAGCATCACGTTGGGACTGTCTTTCGGATATACTTATACATTCATTTTTGGTAAGTATTGGTTTTTTAACATTTATACTCTCCCCGGATTTGCCCTTCAACAGTACTATTCCACCAATGCTGATAATCAACAAACAAAGTCAAATGCCGCAATCGGTCTGGCAATGCAGTCGCGTATAGCTTTTGGTTATAACCGGACACGATATTTTTTTGGTTTTTCTGTGATGGGAAATAATTATACAATTAATAATGATAAAAAATCTTCGCTTAATTACAATTTTGGTATCGCACGTTTATACTACGGTTACCGCTTTAATCTGCCTAAAGAATATTTGAAACGATTGTAAAAAGAAGGGTAATTGATTTGTAAATTTCAACTTTAAATGATGAATTTAGTGGAGCGTTCTCCTTTCAATTTCAGGTCAAAAGTCTATTAATAGGTGCTTATTCAGCAATGTTTATTAACCAAAGACTCGTTTATCAGCAAAAATTAAATATTTTCTCCTTAAAACTTGCATTGTATATGTAATGTCTTTACCAGAATTTCAACCAACACAAGATAATCGGATAAATTTCAGCTAAAAAAAAGAAAAAGCCCAGTAAAAACTGGGCTTTTGTGTGTTTCAAGAGTGGTTCAATGCTTAAAGTAGCCTAAAAGATAAATTTAGAGGCTTTCGAATCTTCAATCTTCACCGCAACAACATCTGATTGTTCCGGATTAATAATTTTATAAAAGTCATTATTTTGAATATCATCCCACATTTCATGGGATTCTGACTTTAAATCCTTTGGTTCTTCTGCAATCAAATAAAAAGAATTTTTTTTAATATCCTTTTGATGTATCACGGACAATATTGCAATGAGATTATTGTAGTGGCTAATTTGTTTGTCCAATGTCGCATGTGATGCCTCAAAATTAAGTGTTTTAGCTCCAACTAAAACTCCATTTTTACCTATGCAATCTATATCAAAAGAATAAAATAAACTTGGAATTAAAGAGTTGTCTAGTTTTATATTTGTATGGACTTTATCTTTAACTCTACTAATTAATTTCTTTTCTACTACTCTAGTAATATCTATGGATTTGCTATGCTTTGCAGGTTTTATCTCGATTTTTTCAATAACATTTTCAAATAATAATTTTAAGCTGCTGTCAGTCAGTGGTTTCAAAAAAACATTTGGTTTTGAAAATTGAAATATGCCGTTTGAATAATTACTTAAATAATCAATATAAGAAGAATCGATAGCATGCATTTCAGGAAAAAAAGATCCTTTTTTTGCATCACAAATTTTATTTATTTCATTAACTTTTAGAATAATTTGCTTACATAAAAAATCAACTAAGTCAGAAGACACTAATCTCTTAACCAAATTTTTTCGACTTTCAGAAAATACAACTTTAGCTTCCTTTTTATCAAATGCAAGTATTCCAATGGAAATGGCATCGCCTGAGGCGGTGTTAGGGCTTATTTTTAATATTGTGTAATGAAATTTCATTATTTTAATCTTGTAGTAAATTCTTGAAAAACTAATTTATTTCTTCGTTCATCAAATAGAAATGAATGCAAACCTTCGCAATCTACATCATTTAACTTATAAAAAATAGCAATATTGTTAATAATTTCATCAAACTGTTGTTGGCAATTTCTTATACAAAGGTAATACAAATCCTTTTTATAGGAAATCCACCTTTCTGTTGGCTTGATTTTTTTTAAAATCTTTTTTCCCAATTCAGAATATAAAACATTGTCATTGAATGAATTAGTTATGAATTGAGGGTTGAGATTTTTGTAATCTAAAGTGTTAAAAGTAAATGCATTGTCTATAGCTAAGAATTTTAATCGATCTTTTTCTGAGTGAAGCAAGATATTGTAATTCGAAGGGCTCCTATCATCATTTTCCACCCAAATATCAAATAAACCTAAATCAACAATCTTTTCTGGAGCCACTATTTTTTTATAATCCACTTGCTTATTGAAAGTGAGATATTGATTTAACTCTAATGCATTCTCTTGGTATAATGATCCGAAAAAATAGTTATTAAAGGAACTTTTTTTGTAGCCACTACCATTATTAGAATTAGCCACAATTTCTTTATTAATTTTTACTAAAGCAATCTTAGGAGTGGGCAGCTGCCATATTCCTAATAGATAGTTACACAGAATCTCATTGTAAAATGAATAGTCAAACCCCGTTCCTTTATATGGTTTTACTACATATTTATTGTCATCATCCGCCAAAATAAGCATGGGACGATGTCCTCCGGTATTGAAATCTCTTAGATGTGTAATTGCTTTAACTTCTTTTAGCATAATGCTAATATAATTAAAAACTTGAAACTAAGGAATGTTAATAAGTTCTTAATCCCATTCTGATAAATTCGAACTAATCAACCACCTATATCAACCCTACTATCGCAACCTACTAAGTTAAATTTTGATAAATCATAGATTCAACTTTACATTACATGTAAAATACTCTAACCATCTTTTAACGTTGTATTTCTTTTGAGAGGCATATGAATATTGGGTCTAAATAAATTAAAAAGTCCAGCATCTCTGCTGGACTTTTTGGGGTGGCCAATGGGGCTCGAACCCACGACCCTCGGTACCACAAACCGATATTCTAACCAACTGAACTATGGCCACCATGTAATTTGAGCTGCAAAGATATAGTTTTTTATAGTTTTAAAAATTAAAAACATAAATATTCTCTAAATTATTATTTATAGCATGACTATGACAACAAAGCATTGGCAGAAGTTTTTTTTTACATCTCTCTTAAATTACTAAATTTGTAGTCCAAATAAAAACAAATACGATGTTTGATAATTTAAGTAATAAATTAGAGAGAGCCTTTAAACTGTTAAAGGGGCAGGGAAAAATTACTGAAATAAACGTATCCGAAACTATTAAGGAAATACGCAAAGCCTTATTGGATGCTGACGTTAACTATAAGGTAGCTAAACAATTTACTGATTCGGTAAAGGAAAAAGCTTTAGGACAAAATGTACTTACCGCTATTTCACCCGGACAGTTAATGGTGAAAATTACCCAACAGGAACTTACCAATTTAATGGGAGGCGAAACCTCCGATATAAAATTACTTCGTAATCCAACCATTATATTAATGAGTGGTTTGCAGGGTTCCGGTAAAACTACTTTTTCTGGCAAGTTGGCAAATTATCTTAAAACAAAGCGAGGGAAAAAACCTTTATTAGTTGCCTGCGACATTTACCGTCCTGCAGCAATCCTCCAGTTACAGGTGTTGGGAGAGCAAATCGGCGTAGAAGTGTTTGCTGAACCAGAAAACAAAGATGCTGTATCTATTGCTAAACGCGCTGTTCAACATGCTAAAGATAATGGCAATACTATTGTAATTATTGATACTGCAGGTCGTTTGGCGATTGATGAGGTAATGATGAAGGAAATTGCAGCTGTTAAAAAAGCTGTGGAGCCGGATGAAATATTATTTGTTGTGGATGCAATGACCGGGCAGGATGCTGTAAACACAGCAAAGGCATTCAACGAGATTCTTGATTTTGATGGTGTTGTTCTTACAAAATTAGATGGTGATACCCGCGGTGGGGCAGCACTTTCAATTAAATCCATTGTAAATAAGCCTATTAAGTTTGTTGGTACCGGCGAAAAAATGGATGCAATGGATGTGTTCCACCCAAGCCGCATGGCTGACCGTATCTTGGGGATGGGTGATGTTGTAACATTCGTGGAACGGGCTGAAGAACAATATAATGTTGAAGCCGCCAGAAAACTTCAGAAGAAAATAGCTAAGGATCAATTCAGCTTTAACGACTTCCTGGATCAACTGCAGCAAATAAAAAAAATGGGTAATATTAAGGATCTTGTAGGGATGATACCGGGTGTTGGTAAAGCTTTGAAAAATGTTGATATTAATGATAATGCTTTTGTAAGTATTGAGTCTATTATTTCTTCTATGACACCTGCAGAACGTGAGAACCCTGAAATATTGAATGGTAAGAGAAGAGAACGCATTGCTAAAGGTAGTGGCAGAACTGCACAAGATGTAAACCGCCTGATTAAGCAGTTTGACGATACCCGTAAGATGATGAAAATGATGAACAACAAACAGGATATGGCGAAGTTGATGTCACAAATGAAAAATATGCCAGGAATGAAGTAGGCGCGATTAAACGAAGGTAATTTATCCAGGAGAATGATTTCGAAAAATTGCCATTATTCATTTATTCATAACTAATAAACTTTTCACAGTTTCTGTATTTCAAAATATTTCAAATTCTATTATTTTTTTCTGTATTATTTGTAAATACAAACCATAGGTTTTGGATTTTTTGTATTAAGTATGGGATCATTTGATATTTATTGTCGACTACCTAAACAAATTTTATTTCCTGTCAAAGCCCCCCGTTTTTTTTCTATATAATTCTCTCAAATTTATTTCTCAAAATTATAATATGTTGCATACTGTTTATGATGTGTGTCATATAAAATATATGGTTTCGTAATTTTGTTTTTTGATTTTTTGTATCAACACTTGATTGTAAGCCAGTCCTGTTTTTTTTTTGGGGGGGGCTCCATAAAACGGAAATTAGTAGGGCGGTGGCTTAATGTTAGTCTGAGTGAGTATTGTTTGTGTTTTTTGTTCTGGTTTTCTGTGAGTGATAGTTTTTTATGATATTTGTCATGTATTTGTTGGTTTTTGCTATATTTGTAGATTAGTGGTAAGCAAAAAGAAAATACTCTACAGGCGGTACTCTTGCCTACATACTTTATGATAATTTGGAACTAAAAAAAACAATAACTAAACAATACAAAACAATTTTTGATTGTCCGTTAGTTTACCCATAATTAAAAACCATAGCAACAGCAAGCCT
>JAVHPR010000183.1:0-3799 GCA_036170695.1 Bacteroidia bacterium | reverse complement strand
TAAAGCAAAAATGCCAGAGGCAAAGAAAACACTCACTCGCAAGATGCGAGCGAGTGACTATACCAATTAAAAAAAATGTTTCATTGTTAAATTGTTTCATTGTTGAAAAATAAAAATTATGACAAAAAAATATTTACAACTTAATGATATTAATGCTTACAAAACCGTTTTTAATTTGAGTAACTTTGTTTGGGATGTAGTTATTAAATGGGATTATTTTGCAAAAAATACTGTTGGTGAACAATTTGTTACGGCAATGGATTCTATTTCGGCCAACATTGCAGAGGGTTTCGGCAGATATTCTAAAAAAGATAAGATAAAATTTTATCGTTACAGTAATGGTTCTTTAAAAGAATGCTTTGACTGGAACCAAAAGTCAAATTGCGAAAACCCTCAAGGTTTAACCGAGCTAAAGCCATTGCAAAACCTTGAGGGTTTAACCGTGAGGAGTATGATTATATTTTCGGAGAACTTCAAAAACTTCCAAAAGAACTCAACCAACTCATACAGTTCACAAATCAAAAATTAGCAATTTAACAATGAAACAATTTATATTTACTTTTGCTGCTAAATAGTAACAAATTATTTTATCATGCACAATATTATCGGAAAAAAAGTTATTCGTGTTGATGGTTACGAAAAAGTAACAGGGAAGGCGATATACGGAGACGATATTAAACTTCACGGAATGCTTCATGCAACCAACCGTTATGCAGATATTCCTGCCGGAATAATCAAAAAGATTGATATCTCCAAAGCAGAGAAAATGAAAGGAGTAGAAGCAATAGCACTTTATAATGATATTCCCGGTAAAAAAAGAATTGGACCTATACGTCAGGACCATTACGTTATTGTAAATGACGAAGTGTTTTACACAGGGGATGTGGTTGCTGTAGTTGCTGCAAAAACAAAAGAACAAGCTTGTGCTGCTGCTGATGCTATCGAAATTGAATATGAACCGATAGAAGGAATCTTCGATCCTGCTGAAGCCATTAAACCTACATCACGACTTGTTCATGCTGATTTCAAAAATAATATTGTGAATCATTATCCTTTGGTTAAAGGAGATGTAGAAAAAGGTTTTGCAGAATCGAACCATGTGATTGAAAGAGAATACAGAACGGGATTTCATGAACACGCATATATCGAACCCGAAACAGTTACCGCCACACCAGACCCGACTACTAAAGGATTTAAAATTTATGGCAGCATTCAAAATCCATTCACAACCCGAAGAATGACAGCGGCTTTCATGGGAGTTAACCTTAACCAGTTGAATGTGTTCGGTTCCACATTAGGTGGTTCTTTTGGTGGCAAGGATGATATTATTAATTGCATGGCTTGCAGAGCAGCATTGCTCTGTTATATGACCGGGAAACCTGTAAAATTAACCTATACAAGAGAAGAATCAATCAGGGAAAGTTATAAACGTCATCCATATATTTTAAATTATAAAGTCGGATTTAATAATGATGGCAAACTTAAAGCAATGAAGGTTGATATCATTGCTGACAGCGGTGCTTATTCTTCGCAAAGTTTTTTTGTTACATGGCGTTCTGTTGTTCAGGCTACAGGTCCATATCAAATTGAACATGTTAAAACAGATATCCGGAGCGTTTACACGAATAACCCATATACTGCAGCTTTCAGGGGTTTTGGTTCTCCACAAATTATTTTTGCACAGGAATCACTGATGGATGAAATTGCTGCATTATGCAATCTGTCACCACTTGAAATTCGAAAGCTCAACGGGTTTAAACAAGGCAGTATAACAGCAAGCGGGCAAAAACTTTCAGAACATAAAGTCTCACTTGATGAAGTAATTGATATTGCAATTGAGAAATCGGAATATTTGAAAAAACTTGAAGAGTATAAAAAACTCAACAATAAAAGTGAAAGATATAAATACGGAATTGGCTTTGCATGTAGTTACAGAGGAGCTTCCTTAGGTGCCGAAGGAGTTGATGCCACATCTGCTATAGTTTCCGTTCAGGCTGATGGAAGTGTTTATGTTCTCGCCGGATTGAATGAAAACGGACAGGGATTGAGAACAACTTTTTGCCAGATAGCAGCAGAAGTTTTGGGTGCAAAATTTGAGAATGTTATTTTTCTTGAACCACAAACAGCTACAATTACTGATGGCGGACCAACCGTTGCATCGCGTGCAACATTAACAGGCGGTAATGCCGTGATTGATGCATCACAAAAAATAAAAAATACCATCTTTAACATCATAAAAGATGAATTGAAAGTTTCAGACATCAATGAAACTGTATGGGCAAACGGATTGATTTCACTAAAAGAGCCGAAACCAGGATTCGAGCCTGTTTCTTTTGAAAAAGCTGTAGAAAAATCGTTCAAAGCCGGAGAAAACCTGTCGGCTTATGGCTGGTTTAAAGCACCTGATGTAAGCTGGAACGAAGAAACAGGACAAGGGAATGCTTATTTTACTTATGTTTACGGATGTCAGGTTGCAGAAATTAAAGTGGACACATCAACAGGAAAAATCGAAGTCTTAAAAGTAACTGCTGCTCACGATGTTGGGAAAGTGATTAATAAACTTGGAATTGAAGGTCAGGTTTATGGCGGTGTTACGCAAGGTATCGGCTATGCTGTTCTTGAAGATTTTAATATCCAAAATGGAGTTGTGAAGTCGCCCAACCTTGATGAATATCTTATTCCAACAATAAAAGACATTCCTGAAATTGAACCTGTACTTGTTGAAAATCCTGATAAATACGGACCTTTCGGAGCAAAAAGTATAGGCGAACCTACTTTGGAATTAGCTTCTGCTGCTATTAACAATGCCATTAAATTTGCCATCGGAAAATGTTTTTACCAGATTCCTCTTACACTTGAAAGAGTATTTCTCGGAAAACATCTTTCAAAACCTTCGCGTCAAAGTGAAGCCGGCTTAAATGTGAAAAAGAGAAAACAAGCTCTGCGTGTTTCACAAATCACAATGGTTACACCAAAAAATCTAAAGAAAGCACTTGCTTTGGTTTCAGAGGAATATAAGGTCATTGCAGGTGGTACGGACGTTATTATTGAATTAAGAAAACGAAATGAACCTGCCAAACTATTGAATATCTCGCAGTTGAACGAATTAAAAAAAATCAAAAAAACTAATAATGAAATTTCAATTGGCAGTGCAACTTCTGTAACAAATATTATTTCAGACAAAAGAATTAAAAAACATTTCCCGCTTATTATTGAAGCCTGTTCATTGATTGGATCAAAACAAATAAGAAATCGTGCAACACTTGGAGGAAATATTGTGAATGCCGCACCATGTGCAGATTCAGTGCCTCCGTTAATTCTTTATAATGCAAAAGTAATTGTTCGGTCAAAAAATAACATTCGTGAAATTCCTGTGAAGGATTTTGTGATAAAAAATTATCAGACACAGCTCAAACCTGATGAAATTCTAACGGCAATTGTTATTCCAATTCCTCAAAAGAAATTTTATCACAGCTATGAGCAGCTTGGAAGAAGGAATGCAGTGAACATAACACGTATGAGTATTGGTGCAATGCTCTATTTTGATGATGACAATAAAGTATCGGACTGCCGCATAGTAGCCGGTTCACTTTTCGACAGACCGCAAAGAATAAACGATATCGAAGAAATATTTAAAGGTAAGGAATTAACAAGGGAATTGATTGATGAAATTGAAAAACCTTTGCATAATATTATTGACGCAGCAATTGGAACACGATGGTCGTCGGAATATAAAATACCGGTGTTTATAAATCTTTGCAAAGATGTGTTAAAGGGAATATTGGTTCAAATTAAAAAA
>JAVHPR010000182.1:0-3849 GCA_036170695.1 Bacteroidia bacterium | reverse complement strand
GGAATTATACTATTAAGCCAATATTGTAAAAGTTATTTTGTCCCAATTCCTTAATATAAAATGGTTGATTTAAAATCAAAAGTTGAAGAGGCATTAGAGCAAATCCGTCCGTATTTAATTAAAGATGGCGGCAACGTTTCCCTGATTGAAATTACTGATGACAAAATTGTAAGACTGGAATTGCTCGGTGCATGCAAATTATGTTCGATGAGTTCAATGACAATGAAAGCTTGTATTGAAGAATCAATTAAGCGTTCAGCCCCAGAAATAATGGGAGTTGTTGCTATTAATAATGGATATGAGTATTGAGATTTGAGACAAAAAAACTCGCATTACTCAAAACGAAGAACATGCTCTTTCTCAAATCTCAAATCTCAAATCTCAAATCTCAAATCTCATATCTCAATACTCCAATCTCAATACTATACTAAATGAAAACTACACAATTATTCTTCCCTGTCCTTCTGTTTTCTATCATTGCATTATTTAACGCTTGTTCACTCAAATTGGATATTCCAGCCCCAAATCCCGGAAATGCTGATTTTTCTAAAACTATTTCTATCGGTGGTAATTATATGGCAGGATACCAGGATGGAGCATTATATAGAAACGGACAACAACTTTCAATACCGGCCCTGCTTACGGAGCAATTTAAACAGGTTGGCGGAAGCCAGTTTAATCAAGCTTTGATGCCCGACAACAATGGTTTAGGTTTAAACAGCAAAGTATGGGAAAGTTGGTTTATTACCCCTAGCCATTTAGGTTATAAAACCGATTGTAAAGGAGTAAGGGCATTGTCCCCTTTAAAAAACTTCATTTCGCAGAGTGAAGCAACACCCTATTTAATAAGTATTGCCGGCAATAGCATTCAAAATTTAGCCATCCCTTATGCAAATATTATCGATTATTTTTCCCCGTCTTTTGGCAATATATCCTCACCACAAAAGATAAACCCATATTATAATCGTGTGGCAAGCAATCCGGGAACTTCAACAATTTACTCAGATGCAAAAGCACAAAATGCAACATTTATTGCTGCATGGCTGGGTATGGAAGACATTTATAATTACGCCGGCAGTGGTGGAACCAGTACTGCAATTCCTTCCTCCGGCAGTTTTAGCGCTTATCTCGACACCTTGTTGGGTGGCCTGACAACGGGAGGAGCCAAAGGAATTATTGCTACTATTCCAGATTTCAGGGTGTTTCCATACTATACTTTAGTGGCTTGGGATAATGCTGATTTAAGACAGACACAGGCAGATTCTTTGAATGATATTTATACCCCTGCCGGATTAACTCAGATACATTTTAATATTGGACGAAATGGCTTTGTTATAGACGATATATCTGCAAATGGCGGTTTAAGGCAATTACATGCAGGAGAATACATTACTCTTTCTGTCCCGCTTGATTCAATGAAATGCGAAAAATACGGCTTGATGTTTACAACAATTAATGACCGTTATGTTTTAGACAGTTCTGAAGTTTATACTATTGACAATGCTATTAACGCATACAACGCAGTAATAATTCAGAAAGCGGCACAGTATAATTTAGCCCTGGTAGATATGTATTCTTATTTCAATTCTGTGAAATCCGGTATTAAGTGGGATGGCGCTGATTTTAATGCAACTTTTGTCAGCGGAGGTTTTTTCAGCTTAGACGGCTATCACCCCAATCAAAAAGGATATGCGTTAATCGCGAATGAATTTATAAAGGCGATTAATACTAAATATGAATCTGTGATTCCTACCGTTAATTGCGTTGAATGTGAAGGAATTCTTTTCCCTTAATTTTATTGTCAGGGCATGTTGGGAATTATAATACCGACATCAATTTAAGCAGCAACTCTTTTTGATCGATCAATGGAGATTTGAGATCCCTGTATGGGAAATAGATATGCAGTACTTTGCTTTCACCCTTTTACGTGGATTACTGACCTAGTCCCGAGTTTTCTCTGGAAATTACTTTTGTTATTAATACTTTTCATTTGAAAAGAATTGCTTTTCCTTTTAAGAAAAAAATTTTAAAGGTGAAAATGGAATTAAATCAGTATTTTTATTTTTAACTTTAGCCCTTTATTTTTTTCTTTTGAAAGAGAAGTTTTTGAAAAATACCGCATTTATGAATGAAAATGAAATAATAAAAGGTTGTTTAAAAAATAATCGTGAAAGCCAAAAAGCATTGTACGAATATTTTTACAGTAAAATGTTTGGTGTTTGTTTGCGTTATTCAAAAGACAGTACAGAAGCAACGGAGATTCTCCATGAAGGGTTTTTATACATTTTTGCCAATTTAAAAAATTATAAATCTACAGTTCAGCTTGACGTCTGGATAAAAAAAATGATGGTGATAGCTGCAATAGTCTATTTACATAAAAACAAACAAAACCTCATTGTAAGCACTTTTAATGCAAATGTTAAACCTGTAAATACCTTACCTGAAATAAGTGACGAGGAACTTATTTCTCAAATTAATAAGGACCATATTTTAAAGTCCGTTCAAGAACTCACTCCTGCCTATCGAAAAGTGTATAATTTACATGAAATTGAGGGCTATTCCCACAAACAGGTTGCTGAAATGTTAGATATAAGTGAAGATACATCAGAATCGAATCTTTCTAAAGCAAAATTTAATTTGCGTAAAAACATACAGCAAATAATAAAAAACGCGGATGGTAAATAAAAGTAAAAATACTGAACTTGACGAAATAATTAAACAAACGTTAAGCGATATCGAAGCACCAAGCCTTACCTCTGACTGGTCACAAATGGAAAAGTTGTTAGATGCGGCTCCGCAATCAAATTCATTTAAGTATAAACATGAACTGACCTCCTTTGTTGAATCTATAAAGGATTTCACTAAATCAAACTCCCTAAAGTGGGTATTTTCTCCTTATTTTTTTATTTTTTTGGCAATTGTAGCCGGTGCTTTTTTACTTCACAATAGAATGAATCTTCCTGTAACAGATGAAAACACAACGAATTTGATCGCGAAAGACACAATAATTGCAGATCCCTCAAAAAGTATAACGCCCCAGGTTTTACCTAAAGATGTATTAAACACAAACAACAAAAAACAACTACCAAAAGACTCGATGAATAATCAGATATCGACAAGTGACAAAAACTCTTTAAAATCTGAGGAAATTAAATCTGATAAAAAAGAAAATACTTTGATTGAAGAATCAGAGGAAGTCAAAACCGATAACAAAAAAGATTTAAAGAAAAAAGAACAAATTTCAAAAAAAGAGAATTTCCCTGTATCGAAGGATTCACGTGATTCAGCGAATGGTGTTAGTGAGGGTAATAATCAGTCTGACAATTCTGTTGGGCGGAATAATTTTCTTTTATATAATATTAATTCTGACAGCATAAAGAAACTCCAAAATCAACAGCCAAAAGATAGCTTGAAATAATTTGATTAGACGATCTCAATACTTATATCTCTGATCTCTAATCTATTTTCAGATTAAAATTTTGAACCTAATTCCATTAAGCGATTTCTAATAAACCTCAATTTGTTTTCAATTTCATCAAATTGATTTTTCTCTGTTTTAAATTCGTGCTTAACAGTTTTTCGATTTTCTTTCAAATATTTTTTAGCTCCTTCTAAGGTCAATCCCTGTTCTTTTACAAGGTTGTAAATTACTTTTAAATTATCAACGTCTTCTGCTGTAAATAAACGATTTCCCTTTTTGTTTTTTTTGGGTTTGAGTACATCAAATTCTTTTTCCCAAAAGCGAATTAACGAAGTGTTTACCTCAAACATTTCGGCTACTTCCCCAATGGAATAAAACAATAGGTATATACGCTTAGAGCGCATTTTTAATTCATTGATTTTAGGCGT
>JAVHPR010000181.1:0-3852 GCA_036170695.1 Bacteroidia bacterium | reverse complement strand
GGCTGAAACCATTGATAATAATAAGAAATTTAACTTAACCTGACGGCTATGCCCCCTACCCCTTCAAAGGGGGAATTATCCTGCAAACAATTTAAATTACCAACTGATGTTACGCAAATTCGCCCCAGAGGGGTCAAATATTGGTAGGAAACGGTAATCCTCCTATTATTTAGCTCCGGAGGAGCGTAATATTTCGCCCCGATGGGGCTTGGAGGCATTTTGGTGTTCATTTTCTACCAAGATTATGCCCCGATGGGGCAATGCGTAACATGTGTTACCAACTATTTTTTGCACCATTACCAAAAAAAATAACCAACGACATTACATTACGTTCTTTTACAATTAAATAACACTATTTCAAAGATTTTTCTGATCTTATTTTTTTCTCTCATACTTACAACAACCCGGTAATTTATCATACACTTCATCCTTTGCGGTAGTATATTCAGTATCATACCCACTGGCAGAAATTGCTTTACCTATTTCCTTTGTATTTAATGTTTTATTTGCAGCCATCACTTCAATAATTTTGGTTTCCTTATTCCATTTAGCAGACAAAACACCATCAATAGATTTTGCAGCCTTTTCAATGGTCGTTTTACACATTCCACAATTTCCGTATACCTTAAATGAAAACGTATTTTGATCTTTCAGTTCCATTGCATTCATTTCTTTTTTAGATTCAACTTCATTCCCTATAGGATTGTTCCCCATATCCATTCCTTCATGATTGCCATTACTTGCTTTCACATCTTCCGGATTCATCATACTTTGTTTACCCGCGAGTTGAGCGGCACCGTCAATTTTGAACACCCCATTTGTCACAATTTCATCGCCTTCTTTCAAACCATCTTTAACCACATAAAAACTGCCGGCATCCTCTCCCAAAGTAATTTCTCTGTATTCAAATGTAGGTTTTTCCGTTTCTTGCAGCTTCAAATATACTATCGCTTTCTTGCCGGTCCATAGTACCGAAGATTTAGGAATAATCAGAGCATTTGCCACATTGGGCAATTTTGCTTTAATTATGCCATGAACAAACATTTCTGGTTTCAAGAGGTTATCGGGATTAACCATTTCTGTACGTACATAGGCAACCCTTGCTTCGGGGTTTACAACAGGGTCGATAAATGTAACCTTACCGTCAAACATTTTGCCGGGCATAGATTGAACTTCAAAGGTCAAATTATCACCCGTACGAATCCATGGCAAATCGCTTTCATAGGCATCAAACATAACCCAAACAGAAGATAAATCGGCAATTTCAAATAATAGTCCGCCTTCAGTCACATAATCACCAAGTGCAACCTGTCTTTTCATAACCGTTCCACTTAGTGGCGAAAGCACGTCAAAGAAATTTTGCGGTTCCCCATTTTTTTCAATATTATCAATCTGGCCTTCAGAAAGCGACCACAATTTAAGTTTATTTCTGGCGGCTTTATAATATTCGGGATTGCTTTGTTTGAACTTAATTGTTTCAAATAATTCTTTCTGAGCGGTAATTAAATCAGGTGAATAAATGGTTGCTAATTTTTGACCTTGCTGTACGGTCTCTCCTGTAAAATTTACAAATAGCTTTTCTATTCTTCCCGAAAAACGGGATGTGATAACTGCGATTTTCCGTTCATCGGGTTTCACTTTTCCTGTTAATCGGATTTCCTTACCGGGTGAAGATTTTTGAACGATAGTTGTTTGCACCTCGGCAATTTTCATCGCACTTTCAGTCATCTGAGTGATATTGAATTCAGTGCTTTCGTCATTACCGCTGTTTAGAGGTATTAAGTCCATGGCGCATATCGGGCAATCACCTGCCTTATCCTGCCTTATTTGAGGGTGCATAGAGCAAGTCCATACAGAGGCCTGTTTTCCTATGCTTTTATCAGTAGGTAGTTGTGATGAAGAATTTTCTTTTCCTCCTCCAAAAATTATCCAGCCAATAATTATTCCACCAATTATCATTGCTGCATAGATTAGAAGTTGTTTTTTATTTTTCATACTTAAAGATTTTATTTTTTTCCTGTTAAATAATTTATATTCGCTACACTTGTATTAAGCATGGCACGGGCATCTTCGAGTTCCAGTGCGTACATCAGCTCCTGCTCTTGCATCTGCAATACTTGTTCAAAATCTATTCCTGCCACAGTGAATGTTGATAGTAATAATTCACGGGCATTTTTCGCCAGTGCAAATAAACGGGTGTACAATGTTATCCTCCGCTGAGCATCGAGATAATCGCGGTATCCCATTTCCAATTCGCTGGTAAGTTCGTTTGTCATGTTTGCTTTTTCATAGGTGACAGCTTCACCTCTGTATTTCGCCTCATTCAACATTGCATTATATTTTTTCCGGTAAAGAGGTATCATTACGCCTATTTCGGGGAACATAAACATATCTTTTCCATTATCGCTCATATTCTCATTAATTCCTGAGCGTTTTGACATATTTACATACGTTGCACCAAGCGTAAAAGAAGGATAGCCCATTTTTTTCGATGCTTCCATCTGTTTTTCCCAGGAAGCAATTTCATAATCCATTCTTTTCAGGACAGGGTTGTTGGCTGTAATTGAATCCAACATTAGATTTTTTTCTCCTGGAATTGCATCTTTCCATAAGGTATCCGGAAAAACAAGCGGACTAGAAATTTTTGTATTGAGAAATTTTTCAAATTCAGTTTTTAGGGGCCACTCACTGTCTTTGAGATAGGCCAGTTTATTTTCCATTTCAGCAATTTGCATGTCGGCACGGAGTACATTTACAAAAGAGCCTTTCCCGCCCTCAAATCCTATTCTCACCAGCTCACGCATTGATCGCAGTAAATCAATATTTTCAGTGGTAATTTGAACTGCTTTATGTTGAACGTAAAGTTTAAAATAGACTTCCTTAACATCATAAAAAAGTTTGTTTCTTCTATCGATGAATTCTTCATATTTCACTTTTGCCATTTCTGCCGCCACCTGCTCCCTGGCTTTGAGTTGTCCTAACCATGGGAAAGTTTGTGATGCTGATAAATTAAACCGCTGTTCACCCATTTCTAACAATAGTGGTGTGGTGAAATATTGAAACATCACATTAGGATCGGGAAGCGCTTTTGCCTGAGGCAGCATTTCCAGTGCGGCATTGTATTCGCTAAAAGCGGCTTTCAGAGAAGAGTTGTTTTCTGATGCAGTTTTTAAATAACTTTCTAATTCCTTTTGCGCAAATAAAGAGGAATTAAAAAATATCAGTAAAAGGAAAATAATTAGTTGTTTCATTGGTATTTATTTTTTTTCACCGCCAAGACGCTAAGGCGCTAAGTTTATTTTTTTTTTCTTTGCTCCTCTGCGCCTTTGCGGTGAGTTTTTTTTATTCGTAAAATCAGTCATATCAGTGTCGTCCGCATCCCTCGTTTTATTTTGATTTCGCTTCCCTTTTAACCACATTCTCCCTCCAGATACACTGTAATAAGGGCACTATAAACATAGTCATCATTTGAATAATCATTCCTCCAAATGTAGGAATGGCAATTGGTATCATCACATCTGCCCCTTTGCCGGTGGATGTCAATACAGGCAATAATGCAATAATGGCGCAGGCAGCAGTCATTACAGCGGGGCGAACTCGTTTTTTTCCTGCTATTACAACGGCGTTACGTACTTCTTCAACTGTTTTGGGTTGCAACTTTTCAAATGTCTGGTGAATGTATGTTCCCATGATAACGCCATCATTGGTTGCAATCCCAAATAAGGATATGAATCCGACCCATACTGCTACACTAAGATTGATTGGATGCACCTGGAACAGGTCGCGCATATTGGTATCTGCAATCGAAAAATTCATAAACCAGGGTTGTCCGTAAAGCCAAATCATTATAAA
>JAVHPR010000180.1:0-3855 GCA_036170695.1 Bacteroidia bacterium | reverse complement strand
AATTATACTATTAAGCCAATATTGTAAAAGTTATTTTGTCCCAATTCCTTAGCATCTTCCATTATCATTGATGGTTTTGAAACAGGAGCGGGTCTGTTGTTGTATTGATAAGGATTGTAAAAGCTTAGCCACCAGGTGTTTAACAGTGGTTTTGCATTACTTTGATTTGGATTAGCTGTTGAAAGTGTCAATTTTACATCATTCCAATCGATTCCGGTATTTTGATACACTTGTGCTTTGTAAGTTAACTGCATTGAACCACCTGCACCTTTTGCACGCAAATCATAAGAAGGAGACCAGCCCGCATTTTGCAACATGTAATTTATATTTACGCTTCCGCTTGTGGTTGCATCAGCTGATACCGTAACAACTATCTGATATTTGGTTTCATCTTTTATAACATCACCGGTGTTTGAATTGTAGTTTTGCAATAAATAGATATCATTTTGAATCCGGTTTTTTTTGTTCGTTATACGGTATTCATCTTTCTTCAATTTTAATAATTCTGAATTGATATTATATAATTTTTCTCTTAAAAATGTTAGTGCATCTTTCAATAGATTTAAAGTGTCTTTCTTTGTTTCGCCTTTAATAATGCGGTTATTCAGCAAGGAATTTTTTTCAATGTTTAAGACATCTTTTTTTGTATTTATTTCTTCCAGGTCGAAGGCAATCATTATTAAAGAGTCTTGTAAGAGTTTAATTTGCTTTAAATTTTTTGGACTATCCGGCAAATTCGCATTTTGCTTTACTTCAGGATATTTAACAACATGTTGCACATCCATAATTATAAAGTTGCCAATGCCGCTTGCCTGAATACTGCGGGCATCAATTGCCGATTCAAGATTTTCGAATATTAAGGTAGTAATACCAGCATTAACAGTAACTGCAGATGTCCTATATACCTGAGCGCCGCTGGTAAAAACTGTTACACTTTCAATTTTTGATTTAACATTTTTTTCGGCAGTGGCTGATACTAAAATTGAAGTAGATGAAACTAAAATGAAGCCGATCAAAGTTGCTGTAATTTTTCTCTTTGAGAAATTGATTATTAGGGAACCTGTTTTCATAAATATATTTTTTTAAAATATTAATTTGACAATTAATTTAAAGTGTTTTCGATTATGAGATGCAAAGAGTTTTATAATTCCATAACAGGTGAAAAAAATATTTTAAATGAATATTTCAGTAAAAGTAGAAAATAATGTCTTTTAAAATAATGAAAACGTTGAAGGGTGTACGACAAATTTCCATAATGCCACCCCTTTGGGGTTTTACAAAACAAACTTTTATTTATTCTATAATCATTTCAGCCCTTCGGGCTTTGTATCCAATACTTAGTAAATCCCGAAGGGATTAAATGATTATAGCACAATGGAACATTTCGTAATGGTTAAACCCCGAAGGGGTGAAATTAAAGCATTTAGGGAAATTTGTCGTACATCCACGTTGAACAATTTTAAAATGAAATTAATGCTCATTCCATTCTAATACTGCGTAAGGGATTCCTTCGACATGCTCAGGATAAATTCCACGGAAATCCTTTTCTTTTTCAGAAAAGATTGAAGCCCTTCGACGGAGCCTGTCCTGAGCGCAGCCGAAGGGCTCAGGATAAATTCCAAGCCCGACCCTTTCTTTTTTCAAGAAAGGGTTACGCCCCAAAAATAGTATTAAAACAAAAAACACTATTTTTGTAAAATAAAATGTATTCCACCCGCTTAGATACTCTTGATGATATAACGTTGGTTGCTCAGTACAAGCAAACCAATGACAATAATATTGTGGGCATATTGTTTCAGCGTTACACACATTTAATATTTGGTGTATGTGTTAAATACCTGAAAGATGAGGATGATGCGCAGGATGCGAGTATGCAGATTTTCGAAAAACTATTAGTGGATTTAAAAAAGCATGAGGTACAACAATTTAAAGCATGGTTGCACATGGTTTGTAAAAATTATTGCCTGATGCAATTACGTGCAGGCGCTTCAAAGCTTAATCGCGATAGGGAGATGCACAAAGATTTTGCAGGACTTATGGAATCGGACGGTGAATTGCATCTTACAGTAGAAAACACAAAAGAAGTTCAATTGACTTACATGGAAGAATGCATGAAAGGCCTGAATGATGAACAAAAATTATGTTTGGAGTTGTTTTTTTTACAGGAAAAAAGTTATCAGGAAGTAACGGAAACTACCAATTTTACTATGAATAATGTGAAAAGTTATATTCAAAATGGCAAACGAAATTTAAAAAATTGTATCGAGTCACGCACAATTGGCTTGAAGTAAACAATGTCAGATTCTTTAAAACATAAAATATTTGTTGAGACGGATTGCATTCCTGAGCAAACGATGTTCGATTACATTGATAAAAAACTCAGTGCAAAAGAGTGTCATGCAGTTGAAAAACATTTGCTTCACTGCGACTTATGTTCTGATGCTTTAGAAGGATTAGAACTTACAAAAAACAGGGGACGAATTGCTGCTATTAATCAAAAAATAAGTGAGAGAATTGCATCACCCATAAAAGAAAATAAATTAGTTGCATTTAATTATAAGCTAATTATATCCATTGCTGCAAGTATTTTGTTATTGATAGGAGGAGTATTTTTCTTTAATCATTTCAATCAAAAAAACGAAATAGCAGAATTTAAATCCGAACCTGCTATTTCGCTTCCTCCTTCCTCAACTTCTGTCCCTATCGATGAAACGATTCAGGAAAAAGCAAATACAGTTACTCCAGGCGAATCAAAATTAGAGCAAACTAAGGAAACGGAAGTAGGGAATAGTGGAAGTTTAATGACCAGGCGAGAGCAAGAGTCTGTCCCAGAAGGGAAACTAACACAAGAGCAATCAGTTGTAGCTTCCGGAGCCGGAGCGGCCAGTAGAGTATCTGATGTACAAAGTGAAATTGTTCAATCTGAAGAAAATGTAAAAGCAGTTCCGGCACCCGCTCCGGCTAAATCAAGTAATTCTGTTTCCCAAAATGGGTTTCAAAAAGATTTGAAAGATGACAGTGATGAAGAACAGAAAAAGTTAGAAGTAATAACTGTTGCCTCAGATGAAGAAAGGTTGGAATTAGCGGAACCAACTATTTCAACCGCATTGGCATCACAAGAAGCAAGAGATAAAAATGATCGCAGTGCTGATAGTGGTGAAAAAAATACGGAAGCAAAAAAATCTGCGAACACTAGAAGCCCGTTTCGTGCAAAATTTAAAGAAAACAAAAGTGCCACAAGAGAAAGTGCAGCGGAGAATGCTACAGGTGACATTGCTTATGATGCCGCCCCTCAAAGCTTAGTTAATGATAATCAAAATGCAGAAAAAGGAACAATTGTTGAGGTTTCTTCGAAACAGGATCAAAAAGTGTATGAGGTAGTTGAGCAGATGCCCGAGTTTCCGGGTGGACAAGATTCTTTACGAAAATTTATTCATAGAAATTTCAAGTACCCTGAGAATTCTGAAAACGAAAGAAAAAGCAAGAGCACTATTTACGTGACTTTTATTGTGGATAAGGAAGGCATGGTAAAACAAGCAACAATTTTCAAAGGAATAAATTCGGAATTAGATAAAGAGGCAAAACGTGTAGTTAATAAAATGCCACGATGGAAACCAGGGAAAAATAATGGTGAAACAGTTGCAGTCAGGGTCAATCTTCCAATAAAATTAGATTAGGCAGGAAATCCATTGTTAATATAAAGTTCCTGCACCATAGCGGTAGTTCAGTCAAAACCAAGAATACCACAATCGAAGCGTCATTGCAAGAGCCTTTTGCTCGAAGCAATCTCATTTATCTGGTGTGAGATTGCTTCGGTCGTAAAAAACGCCCTTACAATGACGTTCAATATAATCA
>JAVHPR010000179.1:0-18146 GCA_036170695.1 Bacteroidia bacterium | reverse complement strand
AACCGTCATCCATGTATAATGAGCTGATATCATTACCGTTTGGATTCATAAATAACTTCGCATCCAACTGAGACTGATCATAAATTTCACCTTTTTTTATGCCGAATACATTATTTAATTCTTTCGAAGAATATTTACTATTGCCTATCCAGTTGATGTTACGAAAATAATATTGGCGCCCTTCATCAATAACTAAATCAATATTCATACGTTTACTCCCAACCCGGTACATCGTGTCTTTCACAATTTTCGCATCACGAAACCCTTTTTCATTATATTTTGCGATAAATGCTTTTTTGTCTTTCACGTAATTGTCTTCGTCAAACTTGGCTGAATTAAAAGGATTCCACCAGCGCCGGCGTTTTGTTTCTTTGAATGTTCTCCGCAACTTCCACATCTTAATGGAATTGTTACCAACAATATTTATATCCTTTATGCGTATTTTATCTCCTTTAGTAACAATAATCATCACAATAACGCTATTGTCAATGTTTTCATCCTTCTCTTTTTTAATTTCAATTTTCACATCCATATACCCTTTGTTAACAAAGAACTCCTGCACTTTAACCGAGGTGGAAGAAATTAATCCATCGGTTACCACTTTCCCTTTTATCAGTTTAATTTTTTCGCGTACATCGTCCGCTTCACTTTTTGTCATTCCTTTAAGTGAAAACTTTGATAGTCGGGGGCGCTCCTGCACATTGATATTAATAAAGATAGTGGATCCCTGAATTTTGCTGGCGGTAATTTTTATATCTTCAAAAAGGCCTTGTTTCCAAAGGTTTTCAATAGCGGTAGAAAATTTATCTCCCGGAACCTGCACCTTATCACCAACGCTTAATCCGGATAATAGGGTGAGTACATTTTGATCTAAATGGTTGGCTCCTGACACAGTAATTCCGCCTATTTCGTATTCTTTAGGAGTAGAAAAATCAATAATTGTTGAATCAGATCCGCCAATTGAGATTTGCGCTTGTGTTGCAATGGTGAGAATTGAAAGGTAAAACAGAACTAATCTATACTTAAGCATTGATAAATTGTTAAATTGTTAAATTGTTAAATTGCCTACTGTTCATTACCTATTACCTATTGTCTGTTGTTAAATTATTTATTTGTTCGCTTGTTTTTCCAAACCTGCGTTCACGGTTTTGATAATCCAGTATTGCTTCATATAAATCTTCTTTTCTGAAATCGGGCCAAAGTTTATCTGTAAAATAAAGTTCGGAATATGCAATCTGCCAAAGCAAAAAGTTACTGATGCGGTGTTCTCCGCTTGTGCGAATCATTAGTTCGGGGTCAGGAATGGTGGCTGTGGATAAATGTTGCGTAATAACAGCTTCATTTATTTGTGATGCCGAAAGTGTTTTGTTTTCTATTTTGTTTGCAATTTCTTTTACAGCATTTATGATCTCCCATCGCGAACTGTAGCTCAGGGCTAGCACCAGTGTCATGCGGGAATTGTTTTTTGTATTTTCAATAGCTTCCTGTAACTCATTAAAACAATCAGGTGGTAAGCTTTTTAAATCGCCGATAGCCTGTAAACGGATGCTGTTTTTATTTAGGGTAGGTACTTCAGCATTTATTGTGGAAACAAGCAAAGACATTAGTGCCATTACTTCCTCCTGTGGTCTGTTCCAGTTTTCGGTGGAGAAAGCATAAAGAGTCAGGTATTTTATTCCAATTTCAGCGGCAGCCTCAACAGTATCCCGCACAGATTTAACACCATTTTCATGACCAAAAATACGTTCTGCCCCATGTTGTTTAGCCCATCTGCCATTGCCATCCATAATGATTGCAATATGCTCTGGTAATTTTGCAGGGTTAATTTTTTCTTTTAAACTCATTAGGGTTACGAATATCGAATTATTACGAATTTACTTGGTTACTAATATCGAATTTATACGAATTTACGAATCTGTGTTTGTTATTTTTTTTTATTGCCTATTGTAAATTTTTTTTATTGCCCATTGCCCATTGCCCATTGCCCATTGCCCATTGCTAAATTGCTTAATTGTTTTTATTACCTATTACCTATTACCTATTACCCATTGCCTTTCATTGCCTACTGCCAAATTGCTTAACTGTCAAATTGCTTAATTGCCAAATTCCCTATCACTTAAATGCACTCGGACAAGTCTTTATTTTATCTTTAAATTGTACTGTTAATGCTATTCCTCCAAACGAATACCAGTCTTTTGTTGTTGGGTTTCCGCGTTGTCGTCCTGCATTGCTGTAATTCGGATCGGTTCCGATGCTGGTGTCAGATAATTTTGCTGTCATGGTACCGCGTTTAGCAGCTAATATAGCAGGGTCGTAATACCTGCCACTTACATCATCCAGATAGTCGGTAAATGTTTTGCGCATTCCCCATTCAATAGAAATGCCGATATTTTTTGACAAATTGGCTTTAACTCCCACACCAAACGGTAAAGAAAGCTGAGTAAGTTTGTACTTTCTTTGCGAAGAAGCCCCGACAAGCCCTTGTCCTTCTGTGCCAAGGGGCTGAAGCTCTATCCAATGGTCATTGACTTTTACCTTGGGATTATATTTAAAACCTGCAATTCCGCCAAAAATATAGGGAGTGAAACCTCTGGTATCATCACCAATCTTAAAGTCAAGAAAATTAAATTCCAATTGTGCAGACAGTTCGGAAAGGTTTGATTTGAAATGTAAATTGCGTTGTTGCTGAGCAGAAGAGTTGGAAAATGAATCATCTCCTTCCATGGCTCCAAAAAACACATTTGCGCGTGCCGCTAAACGTGGATTAAAATTATAACGAAAAACAAGGCCTCCGGCAGGTTTTGTAAATTGGTTAAAATGACCAAGAGGGTTTAAGTCGCCAATATAATAGGAACCACCCAAAAAAACACCCACTTCAGCGCTTTTTTTCTTTGGCTGTGCAAGTATTGTGAGGGCTGAAAATAGAGCAAAAAATAATATGAAAAAAAACTTTTTCAATTTTAGAATAACTTTATTTTACTGATATTATTGTATTTGTAGACCCAAGTATTCAGTATTTAGTTGTCTTTTGGGCAAAATCAGACAAATATAATGGATTTTTGCTTATTGGAAAGTGTTAAAATTAGTTAATTGCGTTTATCCAAGCCCCATAGCAATTTGTTTCGGATGGTATTAAAGAAGTTCTGATTTTCGAGTTTTATAAGGTGTAAATAAAAATCAGCTTTTTTTAGGGTAAGCTCAATGGACGAATCAATTATTTCATTTCTGGAATCAAGTGATGCAAGATAATGGCTGCTGCGCCCTTCAACTTTAAGTTTTATTACATTGTTATCGGAAATAACCAATGGGCGTACATTCAGGTTGTGCGGCGCAATAGGCGTTATAACAAAATTTTCTGAGCCGGGCATAACCAATGGCCCTCCGCAACTTAATGAATATGCGGTGGAGCCTGTAGGGGTGGCTATTATTAATCCATCTGCAAAGTAAGAGTTGAGATAATCGCCATTAATATACGTGTGAATGGTAATCATGGATGAGCTGTCTTTTTTAAAAACAGTCAATTCATTTAATGCATAATTTACCTCGCCAAACAAATTATTGGGGGCCGTAACACTTAATAAAGCTCGTTTTTCAATACTAAATTGTTTGTGTACCAATGATTCAATTGCATCATTTATTTCGTTTTTAGCCACATTAGCCAAAAAGCCTAAGCGCCCGGTATTGATGCCTAATATGGGAATTCCTGAATTGCGAACGTAGGTTAATGTCTCTAAAAAAGTGCCATCTCCGCCCAAACTAAGCATACAATCCGCTTCACCATTCAAATCGGCATGTGAAAGAAAGGTTTTAATAGAACCATTAATCCCGATTTTTTGTTTGAGAAATTTGTAAAATGGCTCATAAATAAGTATCTCGGTTTTGTGTTCATTGAGTTTATGAAACAACATTTGAATATGTTCCGAAATATTGTCCTTGGTAGAACGACCGTAAATAGCTACTTTCATGTTTACCTTGCTACGAATTACGAATTTATCGAATTGCGAATCTGTGTGTATGCTGTAATTATTTGCTTTACGTTGAAATATTTAGGTGCGAAATACGAAACAAAGGCAAATTACGAATAAAAAAATAATTCGGATTCGTAATTCGATAAATTCGTAATTCGTTGGTTTTTTCAAATATTTATATAACTCATGAAAGAATCAAAACGGTTTTTCATGTCATCAGAAAATTCACTTTGATGAAATGAAGCTTTAACCGTATAATTATAACGATAAAACGTTTGCAATATCCCGGAAATGTCCTCTTTATTTATTTTCAGCGTTACTTCAATTTTGGTAGAATCGGCAAGGGAGTTTAAATAACAACTCAATACTTTACCATCATTACTTTCTACAATTTGTGCAATTTGCGATAATGAATAATCATGCACATTCATCTCCAGGATAACTATTCCCCCTGGTTCACGTGTTGCCGCAAGCAAAGCAAATTGTTGTAATAAGGCGGTTAGTGGTATTAGCCCGGCATAATGTTGATTTTCATCCAATACAGGTAATACTGTAAGTTTCAGGCTAGAAAACATTTTTATAACCTCATATACATGCTGATTCCCATATACAAACGGGCGAATAAGTGAAAGTTTATGTTTTCCGATTTCTTCATCCGTAATATTCAAGTCTAAAATATCGGTATCAGAAATAAGCCCCAAATATTCATGATTATTAACAATGGGAAGATGCGATACTTTAAATTCATCCATCCAGTTAATTACCATTATTCCTGAATCAGAAGTTTTAAGGGGCGGTATTTCGTCTGTTATAAGGTCTTGTGCTAACATAAATTTGGGTGCAGATAACGAATAATATTGGTTACGGATAAACGAATAGAAACTAATTTACGAAACGGGAAATTTTAAAAACAGCAAACGCAATTTCGTAAATTCGTAATGATTTGTTATTTGTATCCATACAAACGTACTAATTTTTAGCTTTACATTTTATTTGTGAATCTCAATTACATTGAATTTAATAATTTGTTAAGTACATTAGCACATTTTCAAATTGATTTAAACTATGGGTACAAAGTTAAGTGTAAATATTAATAAAATTGCAACATTGCGAAATTCGCGTGGTGGCAATGTTCCTGATTTGTTAAAAGTTGCGAAAGATTGTGAACGTTTTGGTGCTCAGGGTATAACGGTTCATCCCCGCCCTGATGAGCGGCACATTCGGTATCAGGATGTAAGAGATCTCAAACAATTGATTACCACCGAATTTAATATTGAAGGGAATCCTCGCGAACAAAAATTTATGGATTTGGTATTGGAAGTAAAACCAACGCAGGTAACGCTTGTGCCGGATACGCTTGGGCAGGTAACTTCTGATCATGGATGGGATACAATCACTCATAAAAATTATTTGAAGGAAATTGTTTCCCTCTTTAATGATGCCGGAATCCGTACTTCCATATTTGTTGATCCTGATCTGAAAATGGTTGAAGGAGCCAAAGAAACCGGGACAAATCGCATTGAATTATATACCGAAGATTATGCAAAAAAATACCCCGTAAATCGCGAACAAGCCGTTCAGCCATATTCAATAGCATCTAAAAGAGCTATGGAATTGGGCTTAGGACTTAATGCCGGACACGATTTAAGTTTAGAAAATTTGAATTATTTTGTTCAGCATATTGAGGGGTTATTGGAGGTTTCAATAGGTCACGCATTGATTTCAGAAGCATTGTATCTGGGGCTGGAAAATACAATACAGCTTTATTTGAGAAAGCTAAAAAGCCTAACCCCATAATCCCATATCTGTCAGGTTAAGATGTTTTTTAATACTTACAATGTAAACAGGTCGCTTCTACGGAGCTTTATCATTTGTTTGTGCTATTTCTACAAACAGTTCACCCCTCCGGGGTTATGATTTCGTTTAGCTCCGTAGGAGCATACTGTTTGTAGAAATAGTAAACAACAGCTTCAAAAAGCTCCGTAGGGGCGACCTGTACATACTTAACCTGACGGATATGGGGCAATAGGCGAATTTCATAAAGGACAAAAAGACATAAATGAACAAGGTAAATGATGAAGGTAGCACGGATCAACTACCTCTCCTTGGGAGAGGGCTGGGGAGAGGACTCTTTTACCGGAAATTAGGACAAGGGCAACCACTTGTTATCATGCACGGCCTGTTCGGGCAAAGCGATAACTGGAATACCCTTGGCAAACAATTTGCTGAAAAAGGTTTTGAGGTTTATATTGTGGATCTTCGTAATCATGGGCTTTCGCCGCATAATGATGTGTGGAATTACCAGGCGATGAGTGATGATATTCTGGAATTGATTAATGAAAATAATTTGCAACGTGTTATTTTACTTGGTCACTCGATGGGTGGGAAGGTTGCCATGCATTTTGCCATACAGCATCAGGAATTGCTGTATAAATTAATTATAGTTGATATTGCCCCTAAATACTATCCGCCGGATCATAATGACGTATTAGAGGCCTTAAATGCGGTTGATTTTAATGTCGTGAAAACGCGAAAGGAAGTCGAATTGATTTTATCAAAACATATTGCAGATTTTGCAACCAGGCAATTTCTTCTAAAAAATATTTATTGGAAAGAAAATGCTGAACTTGACTGGCGCTTTAATTTAAAGGTAATTACTGAACAGATTGAAAACGTTGGTGAGTTAACAGCGAGTAATACTATTTGTAATGTTCCGACACTTTTTATCAGAGGCGAATTATCACATTATATTCTGGATGAGGACGTAAATCAGATTCATTCAATTTTCTCATCCGTCACTCTCGAAACAATTGCCGGTGCGGGTCATTGGGTGCATGCTGAAAAACCAAAAGAGTTTTTTGAATGTGTAATGAGGTTCCTGAAACCATCATTCATTTAGGCTTTATGCTTTCGGCACAGCTAATCAACAGCTTCTAAAATTTATTTCTTGCAAAGCAAATGTGCAATCAGAAAGGTGCGATTGCCAGAAAAGGTAGCGGAGGCTGTGTCAGCTTGTGTGTGAGCCGATGACCTTTTCTTGATTTTTTGTTTCTGGAGCTTGTCCTGAGCTTGTCGAAGGGTATCAAGACAAAAGAAAAAGATGCTAATTGTTAAAGCTTATTAATGAATTGCAAAGATAGATTCTTCCACAATATATTGAAGTGACAACCTATTTATCTTGTGGCAAAGGTTCAGACAAGAAAATATGCTTTTTTATGAGTGAGAACTTAGGAGAGCGGTTTCTTATCAGTAATTGTATTGGACACATCGTCAACCTGTTGTTTCACAATTGTCCTTGACGACTCTATTTCACTTTGTATGTCCGAAGTGTGCTTTTGTATTTCTTCCCTGATACCACTTGTACTATTTTGAATTTCGTTTTGAATTTGATTTTTCGCATCATTAATTTCTCGTAACCCTTTCCCTATTCCTTTTGCTATTCCCGGCAGTTTGTCTGAACCGAAAAACATGATTATCACCAACACAATGATAAACACTTCACCTCCGCCAAGATTTAAAAATAAGAGAACTGAGCCAATCATGCCATGAAAAATTTATTATCACAAAGTTAAGCAAAAACAAAGCCCGATGACTGAAAATTCACCGGGCTTTAATTAATTATCAATTTTTAACAGATTATTTAACTTTTTTTACTTCCTCTTTATCTCTGTCTAAATCAATTACAATAGGTGTTGCAATACAAATGGATGAATAAGTACCGATTACAATACCGATTAATAATGCAAACGAGAAGCCTCTGATAGTTTCACCACCGAAAAGGAAGATTGCCAACAATACAAAGAAGATGGTTAATGATGTATTGATAGTACGGCTTAATGTACTATTTAATGCATAGTTAATTACTTTTACCTTTTCATCTTTATGTAACTCAGTTTTATTGCGTTCTGATAAATATTCACGAATACGGTCAAATACAACAACCGTGTCCGTCATCGAATAGCTCATTACTGTGAGGATAGCGGCAATAAAATCTTGCGTAATCTCTAATGAGAAAGGCAAAATGCCATCAAAAATAATATAAACCGAAAGCACAATTGCCACATCATGGAATAGGGCCACAACAGCGCCTAAGCCGTATGTCCATTTTTTGAATCGGATAAAAATGAAAACAAACATGACCAGGCAGGATAGCAATACCGCCCATACAGCTTTTGATCTGATGTCGCGGGATACCGTTTCACCCACTTTTTGGGAACTCATGACTTCGTATTTTATCCCCAAAGTTTTCAGCCCTTCGTTCAGTTTCGCTTCTACCTTCCCTTCAGCATCTTCCGAAGCATCTGCAATTAAATAAGTAGTGGTAATTCGCTGCTGCGTACTCTCACCGTATGTTTTCACTTCAGGGGCTTCTCCGAAAGTGGCCGTTAGTGCCTTACGAACTTCTTCTATTGGTTTTATTTCATCAAAACGAACAACATAAGAACGTCCGCCTTTAAAATCAACTCCCAGGCTAAAACCGCCTTTATGAATGTATGAAAATATACCAGTTGCAATTATCAGTCCGGAAAATATATAATACAGTTTACGTTTACCGACAAAATCAATGTTGATTTTTTTGAACGCATTTTCAGTGTATTTATTTCCGAAAGCTATTGTTTTGTTTTTACCTAACCAGCGATCAAAAACCAGGCGGGTAATAAAAATAGCACAGAATAAAGAAGAAATAATACCAATGATTAATGTTGTTGCGAAGCCCTGTAGCGGTCCTGTTCCAAAAACAAATAATATGATACCAAGTAATAATGTGGTTACGTGTGAGTCAATAACGGATGACATCGCATTACTGTAGCCTTCTTTAATTGCGAGTGCAGAGCCTTTGCCCAGCCGCAATTCCTCCCGTACGCGTTCAAAAATAAGGATGTTCGCATCCACCGACATGGCAATTGTTAAAACGATACCCGCAATTCCGGGTAATGTTAATACTGCACCGAAGGAGGCAAGAATACCTACCACAAATAAATTATTAATAACCATCGCAAGGTCGGCAACCCATCCAGCCTTGCTATAATAGAAGCCCATGAACATCAGCACTAACATCAAAGCGATTACCAGTGAAACAAATCCTTTTGAAACGGCTTCCGCACCAAGCGTAGGACCAACAACAGTTTCTTCGACAATACGTGCCGGAGCCGGCAATTTACCAGCCTTTAAAATATTACACAAGTCGCCTGCTTCCTGAGGAGAAAAGTTACCGGTAATCTCAGAAGTTCCATTAGGAATCTCGCCTTGTACTGTTGGCGCTGAGTACACTTTGTTATCCAAAACAATAGCAATAGCTTTGCCTTTGTTTGCAAAGGTCAGGTGTTTCCAGCTAATTCCTGCATCGGCAGTCATCGTCATTGATAATGATGAATATCCTCCATGCTCTTGATCGGTATACGGGCGGGCATCAGTAATAATATCTCCCGAAAGAGGGGATTTACCTCTATTGCTTGTTCCGTTGATAGCATAAAGCTCTAAAATAGATTCATCCTTGTTTTCTTTGGGCGGTTTGAAATTCCATAAAAATTGCGTGTAGGGTTTGAAAACTGATCTGATCTTCTGAAGGCGAAAAATGTTATTTACTTTGCCGGTATCTGTAATTTTAGCATATCCAATTACAGGGCCGTCACTTAATACGGTCTGACCCTTACTATCACTTCTTATGGAAGGATTTAACAGCATAAACAAGGGGTTTTCCTTCCTTTCTCTTGCAAGAGTATCAGCCCTTGTTTCGCCAATTTTTTTAGAGGTATCTTTGGATGTACCCAGCTGTGCTGAAAGCGATGTTGAAGAGGTGTCTTTTGTTGAAGAAACAATATCCTTTTCTGCAATTTCTTTTCCTTTGGCTGATTTTACATCAGAAGCTTTTGTCTTGTTCCCAATTATTAAAGAATCTATTTTATTTGTATCCGCAACAACGTTTGCAATTTCTTTTAAACGGGTATTCGCCTCCTGCAATAATGGATAAATGTCCTTGTTGTCATATGTTTCCCAAAACTCTAAATTTGCAGTTCCTTGTAAAAGGTTACGAACACGTTTTTTGTCTGTAACGCCTGGTAACTCAATTAAAATGCGTCCGGAGGAAGCTAAACGCTGAATATTAGGCTGTGTTACGCCAAATTTATCGATACGTGCACGTAAGGTATTTTCAGATGTAGCAATGGCGTCTTCCACTCTTTCCTGCAAAAACTTCAAGACTTCTTCATCCGGCGTGTTAAAATCAACTTTCCCTTTCAATTCAATTGTTTGAAAGTTGATTGCTAATTTAGCATTGGGATTAATTTTTTTGAACTCTTCACCAAAAAGGGTAACAAAACTTTTCTGGTCTTTTTTCTGTCTCTCAACAGCATTAACAAGCGCTTTGTTAAAGGTGGGATCATTGCTGTTATTTGACAGTGCACGGATGATATCAGCCACTGAAACTTCCAGGGTAACATTCATTCCACCTTTCAAATCCAGCCCCAGGTTTAACTGGCGTCTTTTTACTTCATCGTAAGTGTACTTGGTAATAAGTATATCAAGCACTTCTTTCTTCTTCAAAGAATCCAAATAGTAATTCTTTTTAGTGATGTACAAAAAATCTAAATATGTTTTTTGCTCCGTAGGGTTTGTTGACTCCTTCTTTGAAGCCTCAATTGCCTCAGGACCTGAAACGTAGTTTTTGGCAAATACCTCGGCATCGCCATCAATGCCGGCAGCAACCCATGTAAACATTAAATAATAAGCACAGGCGAGTGCCAGTAAAATTGCAAATAGCCTAATCGCACCTTTGTTTTGCATAATTCTTCAATTTAGAGATTTAGAGATTTAGTGAATTGGAGGCTTAGTAAAATTACTCTCCACTTCTCTAATTTTCCATTTTATTTAATTCGGGGTGCAAATATAGAATAACAATTAATATTTACCAATTTAATAATCAATATGGTTGTGATGAATTTATTTTTTGCCGGAATATACACTTGGGCCTTGGTTGTTTTACAAATGCAATCGTATTAAGGGCGGTTTCCAAAACGTAAAAAAACAAGTTTTTGGAATTATCCTTATCAATAGTTCGGTGGTTTTTTCAAATAGGGACTAAAGTCCCTGAATTCATTGGGTTTTATTGTAACCCCAGCCTTAAGGCTGGGGTTAATACAATGCCCCATATTAGAGGGCTTCAGCCATGACACTAAAAAAGTACCGAACCATTGCTTATAAAAATGCGCAAAAATGCAAACACGAGTTTATTGTATTTTTGCTCGATAATATAGGGGGCATGTAATGTTTTTTTTATATTTTGAACAGTTTTTAACCATTTTATTAGGGGTGTTGATAAAAAAAAGCAACAATTTTAATCAGCAGATGCATTTTTTATACTTTTGTCTCCGAAGAAAATCGGAGTGAAAAATTTAAGAAACAGGAAATTTATTATTGATAAAAAATCTCCAATTCATCAAATCACTAATTCAACAACTAAGTAAACATGGCAATTCGAAGATTTAAAGCATTAGAAACAGTTCTTTCGAGAACTCCGGTAGAGGTTATTTTACCAAATAATAAAGTTTCCGAATTTTTTGGAGAAAACGTATTTGGTATGGATGCCATGCGTGAATATTTGTCGGAAGAAGCCTTTAACAGTGTAATGTCTGCTATTGAGCAAGGCTCAAGGATCGAACGAAAAATGGCAGATCAGGTAGCGGCATCCATGAAAGCATGGGCGAACTCAAAAGGTGCAACACACTACACCCATTGGTTTCAACCATTAACAGGCACCACTGCCGAAAAACATGATGCCTTTTTTGAACCGACAGAAGGTGGCAGGGCGATCGAACGTTTTGGAGGAGGGCAATTGGTTCAGCAGGAATCAGATGCTTCCAGCTTCCCAAACGGTGGTATCCGCAACACATTCGAAGCAAGAGGTTATACTGCCTGGGACCCTACATCCCCGGCATTTGTTATCAGTAAAACATTATGTATCCCAACCATATTCGTTTCCTATACAGGCGAAGCGCTCGATTTTAAAACACCATTGCTTAAAACCCTTAATATACTTGATAAAGCAGCTGTTGATGTATGTCAGTATTTCGATAAAAATGTTACAAAAGTTAATGCCACCCTAGGATGGGAACAAGAATATTTTTTAGTTGATGAGGCATTATATAATGCCCGCCCTGATTTGTCGATGACTGGTCGTACTCTTTTTGGGCACGCTCCTGCAAAAGGGCAACAGTTAGAAGATCATTATTTCGGCTCCATCCCCGAAAGGGCAGCAGCATTCATGCGGGATTTCGAAATAGAATCATTAAAATTAGGCATTCCAATTAAAACGCGCCATAACGAAGTCGCTCCTAACCAGTTTGAGTGTGCTCCGGTATTTGAAGAATGCAATTTAGCCGTGGATCATAATCAGTTATTAATGGATGTGATGGAAAAAATTGCGAGGCGTCATAATTTCTGCGTGCTATTACATGAAAAACCTTATGCAGGCGTTAATGGCAGTGGCAAACATAACAACTGGAGTTTGGCAACCAATAACGGCAAAAATCTGTTAACTCCCGGAAAAACGCCTAAAACCAATTTAAAGTTTTTAACCTTCTTTATTAATACTGTAAAGGCGGTTCATGATAATGCTGATTTGTTGCGTGCTGCTATCGCTTCCGCAAATAACGACCATCGTTTGGGTGCAAACGAAGCTCCACCGGCAATTATGTCCGTTTTTCTGGGTAGCCAGCTCTCCAATGTGTTGGATGAATTAGAAACCAAAGTAAAATCAGGAAAAATGAGCCCCGATGAAAAAACGGCTTTAAAATTAGGTATCGGGAAAATTCCGGATATTTTGTTGGATAATACTGACAGGAACAGAACGTCGCCATTTGCATTTACCGGCAATAAATTTGAGTTTCGCGCCGTTGGTTCATCTGCAAATTGCGCAGGACCAATGATAGTGTTGAACGCCATTGTAGCCGATCAATTAATTAAATTTAAAAAAGAAGTTGATGTATTAATTGTGAAAAATGTGGATAAAGATGAAGCGATTTTTCAAATTTTACGGAACTATATTATTGATTCAAAAAAAATCTGTTTCGAAGGAAACGGCTATGGAGAAGAATGGGTGAAGGAAGCTGCTAAAAGAGGACTTTCAAACATCAAAACCACACCATTGGCTTTAGCCGCATTTGTTTCGAAACAAACGATTGATATATTTGAGCGTCATCAAATTTTATCGGAGCGGGAGCAACATGCACGATATGAAATATATCTGGAAACATACACTAAAAAAATTCAGATTGAATCAAGGGTAATGGCTGATTTGGCTTTAAGTCAGATTATTCCAACGGCGATAAAATACCAAAGCTCCTTAATAAAAAATGTAAAAGGATTAAAAGACATTTTGACGGAAGTCGATTATAAAAAAGCCGGACACGTTCAGTTAGGGATGATTTTGGAAATTTCGGAACATATTAATACCATTAAAGCAAAAGTGGACGAAATGATAAATGCCCGTAAAAAAGCGAATGTGATTAAAGATGGGAAAAAACAAGCCATAGAGTATTGCGACAAAGTGAAATGCTATTTCGATGAAATACGTTATCATGTTGATAAATTGGAATTAATCATTGATGACGAAAGTTGGCCTTTACCTAAATACAGGGAACTATTATTTACCAAGTAGTGTTTGTCAATAAAGCCGAAAAACTTTAAAAACAATGCGTGTAGCTTTCCCCGTTCACGCTTTGTGACTTAAGGCTATTGCATAAAACACGTTCATTTTCGTTTGTTATTTTGAAATGCCCTTGAAGAACGAAACATTACGTCGAATGCATTGCTGGCGAGTGAAGGGCGTCCCTTAAATTGTGGAATCTGCGATAATCGACAAAAAATATTTTTTTTGTTTCGATTATTTATTTATTTTAGCACCCTTAAATTAGTTAAATCTAAAAGCAGATATGAATATAATTTCAAAATTATTTGTTGCATTCGTTGTAACTATAGCATTTTCAGTAAATGTAAAGGCGCAGAAAAATTTTTCGGATGATGCTGATTTTGCATTCAACAATAAACAGTATTTCAATGCAATTGAGCTTTACAAAAAGGCATATACAAAAGCTAAGAAAAAAGAAGAAAAAGCGGTTATCATTTATACCATAGCCGAATGTTATCGTTTGACGGGGGATTTCAAACAGGCTGAAGCCTGGTATATTAAAGCGATAAAGGCAAAATACACCGACCCATTAGCAAAGTTATATTTAGCTGACGCAAAAAAAGTACAGGAAAAATACAACGAAGCATTAATAGAATATACCAATTTTCAAACAGAAGCCCCCTCTGACCCAAGAGGTGAAAACGGAATAAAATCATGTGAATTAGCTACAAAGTGGAAAGAAAACCCCACCCGTTACAAAGTTGAAAACATGACCTTAATTAACAGCAAAGACCCCGATTTTTGTCCAACTTACGCAGATAAAAAATACAACAAGATATTTTTTACATCTATGCGTCCCGGTGTTACCGGTGGAGCTTTTGATGGCTCCTTAGGTGAGTTTTACAGTGATATTTTTGAAACACAAATGGACAAAAATGGCAGATGGAGCACAGCCATTCCATTACCGACTCCCGTTAATACCGCTGATAACGAAGGTTTAACCTCAATGACTAAAAAGGGTGATTTGTTAGTTTTTACCCGTTGCCTGGCTGAAAAAAATAAAAATTCATTAAATCAATTATGGTTTGCCACTAAAAAAGGCAGTGCATGGAATGAACCAGAGAAATTCTGGTTTTGTACCGATTCAAATAAATTTGCTGCTCCTTCAGTTTCTGCGGGTGGAACCATTTTACTTTTTTCATCTGACATGCCTGGTGGCGTGGGAGGAAACGATATTTGGCTAACAACTTACGATAAGAAAACAAAAAAATGGGCTACCCCCACTAATTTAGGGCCGGATATCAATACCACAGGTAATGATGTGTTTCCTTACCTTCATGATGACGGTACATTATATTTTTCTTCAGACGGACACTTGGGAATGGGGGGCTTGGATATTTTCAGAGCAGAGAAAAAAGGAAAGAATGAGTGGGCTAACGTAACTAATTTAAAGTATCCTATTAACTCAGCAGGAGATGATTTCGGAATTATTTTCGAAGGAGCTAAAGAAAGGGGTTATTTTTCTTCTAATCGTGAAGGAACAAAAGGAGCCGATGATATCTGGTCGTTTGTATTACCACCATTATTGTTTTCAGCTAATGGAATGGTAACTGACTGTAAAAACAAAGATCCTCTGGAAGGGGTAGTTGTAAAATTATTGGGTTCGGATGGTTCTTCTGTTGAAACCAAGACAGATGGGGACGGTCGTTATAAATTTGCCGAAAACGGAACTTCCCGTTTTATTGGTGCCAACACTTCTTATGTTATTACCACCCAGGTTGATAAAGAGGTTGTAACTAAAAAAGCTTCAAGTGGATTTGTTAACAGCTCGGCAAAATTAAAAGTAACAACGGTGGGTGTTGAAGATGCAAAAGTGTTTAAGGGACTCAACTTTTGTTTGGTTCCTATCGAAAAAGAAATTCGCTTCCCGGATGTATTGTATGAATTAGCAAAATGGGCCTTAACCCCTCAGGCTCAAGACTCATTAAATTTCTTATACCAGACATTAATTGATAACCCTTCATTTGTTATCGAATTAAGTTCACATACCGATTATAGAGCTTCTGATCAGGATAACCAGATACTTTCAGAAAAACGTGCCCAATCCTGCGTTGAATATCTTGTATCGAAAGGAATTCCGGCTGAACGTATGAAAGCAAAAGGGTATGGCGAAAAACGTCCTTTAGAAGTAAGGGATGCAAATGGCGCTGTTTTATATACCCTAACCGAGGCATACATTAACAAAACTACAAAAGGACAATCGAAAGAAGAATACGAGGCATTAATGCAGAAGAACAGACGTACTGTATTTTCGGTTTTAAGCAAAAATTACGTAAACCCGAATGCTCCTAAAGATGTGCCTAAGACTCAGGATAAAAAGAAAACAGACGAGGATGATGAGGATGCAGAGTAATAAATTCTAAAAAGATTTTAATTAAACACCCTTCCGTTTTTTTACAGGAGGGTGTTTTAATTTATTATAACATGAATACCGGTAACAGATATAATTTACGTGGGGTATCAGCATCCAAAGAAGATGTTCACAAGGCGATTTCGAAAATTGATAAAGGATTGTTCCCAAAAGCATTTTGCAAAATTGTTCCCGACTATTTAAGTGGTGATGATAATTACTGTATTGTGATGCATGCCGATGGTGCAGGTACAAAATCTTCGCTTGCCTATGTTTATTGGAAAGAAACCGGCGATAGTTTAGTGTGGGAAGGAATTGCACAGGATGCTATCATAATGAATACCGATGATTTGCTTTGTGTTGGTGCTGTCGACAATATTTTACTTTCATCAACCATCGGAAGGAATAAAAATCTGATTCCCGGCGAGGTTATTTCTTCCATCATTGCAGGTACTGAAAAAACCTTAGCACAATTGCGCAGTTTCGGAATTGGAATACATTCCACCGGTGGCGAAACTGCCGATGTTGGGGACCTTGTCAGGACAATTATTGTTGATTCAACTGTGGTTTGCCGTATGAAACGCTGTGATGTTATTGATAACAGCAACATACAGGCAGGTGATGTAATTGTTGGACTCGCTTCATCAGGGCAAGCAACCTATGAGGCCGAATATAACGGTGGCATGGGAAGCAATGGCCTGACATCAGCCCGGCACGATGTATTTAATAAAGAGTTAGCAAAAAAATATCCCGAAAGTTTTGATCACGCTGTTCCCGAATCTTTGATATACAGTGGCAAAATTGGCCTGAAGGATAAAATTAATATTGAGCAATATTCTCACATCTCACATCTCACATCTCACATCTCTATAGATGCCGGCAAACTCATTCTATCACCAACCCGTACCTATGCGCCAATCATTAAAAAAATAATTGATGCGTATCGTCCCAAAATTCATGGGATGGTGCATTGCAGCGGAGGTGCACAAACCAAAGTATTGCATTTTATCGATAATTTACATATTATAAAAGATAGCTTGTTTCCGATTCCTCCATTGTTTAAATTGATTCAGGAGCAAAGCGGAACCGATTGGAAAGAAATGTATTCCGTTTTTAATATGGGCCACCGCATGGAATTATACATTCCTCAATCAATTGCTGCTGATATTATTGCAATATCGAAATCATTTAATGTAGATGCTCAAATTGTGGGAAGAGTGGAAGCAAGTGATAAAAAACAATTGACCATAAAAGCTGAAAATGGTGTATTTGAGTATTGATTTGGGAATAAAGTAAAATCATTTATCAATAAGCACATTTTTTTGACTAAATCTCTCGCGTTTGATCCTATAAATGTACTCTGAACCCAACTTTAAAATCATAACGTTTCAACTTATAATCTGAATCGTAATTATCTTGAAGTTTTGACATCGTTAAATAATCCAGTCCCACAAACATGCCAAATTTTGTAATGAGTTCTAATTTGTGTTCCCATATTCGGGGCAGTTGTTTTATTTTTCTGCCATTTAGATAACTAAACATGGGGCCGCTGGAAACTTTTGCAGCAAGCCACTTAGTAATAGTTTTGTCAACATAAATGTTGGGTCCGGCGGACAACCAATCATTTTTTATGGTTGTAGTACCTGTTGTTATATAATATGAATGATAAACGCCGAGGTTAATCACTATTTTTTCATTCCCAAATAAGTTACACCCAAAGCGCAGATTGGGCAATAAACCAAAATCTGCAAGGTAATAAGTGTCAGAGAAATCTTTTCTCGGAGTTTTTTTCGACAACAAGCCTTTTAGTGCAAAAAAAGCATCGCCCATTGCACGCTGTCCCATGAAAAATGAAAAACCCCATTGTTTCGATTGTGAATAGGTGCAACCAAGATTCAGCACTCCCCAATAATTTATTGTATTCTTAAATCCGATTGCGCCCAATGCCTTTGAATCGCAGGATATACCACTGAACGGAGTGTATATATCAAAGTATTTATTGTAATAATCATTGAGCGATTGAGCATTTATTTGAAAAGATAATGCAAGAAAAAGTGGAAGTAAAATGATTCTTTTCATTAATATAAATTCAATTGCTTATCTGCTTTAGACATGCTGTCTTTTATTGTTTTGTAATTCCTGC
>JAVHPR010000178.1:0-3900 GCA_036170695.1 Bacteroidia bacterium | reverse complement strand
GTTTGATTGGACATATGATGGTAAAAGTAAATGAACTTAAAACTCTTTACACTAGCTTGTGTCAAGTCAGGTTTGTTTTGTCGCATTGTTGGTCATTCCGAACTTGTTTCGGAATCTTATGGATGCTGAAACAAGTTCAGCATGACTTTAGGATATTTCACGATTGACATGACAATAGTAATCTTTAATGAATAACCCCGAGACAGCGTTTCGAGGAATTAGCCAGATTAAAGCTCTAAAATGGAATTTATCCACCACAAAATAAAGATCTTCCATAAATTAACGAATAAACTTTATATTTGTAAATCTCAACTGATAATTTAAAATCTTTAATTTTATATGGCGTACAATTTATTAAAAGGTAAACGAGGTATTATTACCGGTGCATTAGATTCGAATTCAATTGCCTGGAAGGTAGCTGAAAAGGCTCATGAAGAAGGTGCCACATTTGTTTTAACCAATGCTCCGGTAGCGATGCGTATGGGTGAAATAAAAGAGCTGGCAAAAAAAACAAACTCAGAAATTATTGCTGCTGACGCCACTAATGTGGAAGAATTAACCGACCTGTTTATCAATTCCCAAGAAGTGTTAGGTGGTAAAATCGACTTTGTTTTGCATTCCATTGGAATGAGCGTAAATATTCGTAAAAACATACCTTACGTTGAATCGAATTACGAATATTTTATGAAAGGAATTGATGTATCGGCTCTGTCCTTCCACAAAATGTTAAGTGTTGCTAAAAAACTGGATGCTATCAATGAATATGGGAGTGTAGTTGCATTAACATACATGGCAGCCCAACGTACATTACCTTTTTATACCGACATGGCTGATATTAAAGCGATGTTAGAATCAATAGCGCGAAGTTTCGGCTATCAATATGGCAAATACAATAAAGTGCGAATAAATACTGTTTCGCAATCCCCTACCAAAACCACAGCAGGAAGTAGTATCAGTGGCTTTGACGACTTTTATAGCTTCGCTGATTCTGTTGCTCCGCTCGGAAACGCAAGTGCCGAGTCGTGTGCCGATTATTGTATAACATTATTTTCCGATTTAACACGGATGGTTACCATGCAGAATTTGTTCCATGATGGCGGGTATTCAAATACAGGAGTAAGTAAGGAAGCAATGGAAAGGTTTTTGAAATAATAATTTGAAGAGAAAAAAGTTTTATTTCAGAATTTAAAGTTTAAGCTTTAGCCTTCAATGACCATGTGAAAATAAATTCTGCGACAATATTACCTTCTTCATCCTTCCCTACGGAAGTTGCATCAATCTCCATACCTTCTCCGCTTAATTTAGCTTTTTCAATTGCAGCAATTAGCCTTGCTCCGTCTGAACAGATAAAGGTAATATTACCCACTGCTTTTTTATGAAAAACCGCTTGATTCCTAATGATCAACATAGATACAGGAGGGTTTGAATTGTAAACTCCATTTAGCACAAGCAATCCGGTTGACATTTCCGCAGCCATGGAAAGGCATGCAAAATACATTGATTGAAAAGGGTTTTGTGTAAGCCAGCGATATTTTACAGTTACAATACCTTTTTCATCAGTAAGTTCCTTTACTTTAAGTCCCGCAATATAAGCCAGGGGCAATTTTCTCAACAAATACAGTCGAAACAAGAAAGGGTTATTTACCAGTTTTTGAAATTTATTTACACTCATAAGTTGGGGTTACGGATAACGAATATTTACGAATTTACAAGGTTACGAATAACGAATCATTACTAATTTACGAAAAAATGCTTGTTAAATTGCTTACTGCAAAATTGATAAATTGTATAATTATTTTTCACGTTATTTTGGAAACACACTATCCGATAAAAGCATCGCATTAGCGAAAGCTTTTTCATCAATACCTGTTGTGATATTTTTTTTCCGGAAATAGCTCAATAAATTTTCTGTTGCCATATTCCCTGTTAATTTATCAGTTGCCATTGGGCATCCGCCATAACCTTTAATTGCACTGTCAAATCTACGACAACCATTGGAATAGGCAGCATTTACTTTCTCTTCCCATGTATCGGGTGTGGTATGCAAATGAGCCCCTATTTCAACATCCGGAAATCCCGAAACTAACTTTGAAAACAAGAAGGAGATATTTTGAGGATTGGAAACACCAATTGTATCAGATAAAGCAATTATTTTAATCCCCATTCGTACCAATCGTTTCGTCCATGATAAAGCAATATCACTGCTCCATTCATCTCCATAAGGGTTACCAAAAGCCATTGAAATATAAACCACTAATTCTTTCCTGTTTCGAACACATAAATCCTGTATTTCTTCCACTTTTATTAAAGATTCATCAATTGAAGCATTAGTATTTCGCTGCTGAAAAGTTTCTGAAATAGAAAATGGGAAACCCAAATAACTTATTTCTTCAAATTCAACAGCATCCTGCGCTCCACGCACATTTGCAATAATTGCAAGTAGCTTGGAAGAGGTAGTATTTAAATCTAACTGTTCCAACACCTGGGCGGTGTCCCTCATTTGAGGAATCGTTTTTGGTGAAACGAAACTTCCAAAATCAATAGTATCAAAACCAACTTTTAGCAATGAATTAATATACTCAACTTTTTTTTCGGTTGGTATAAATTCATGGATACCTTGCATTGCATCACGCGGACATTCTATTAATTTCATCTTCTACGAATTACGAATTTTTTCGAATAACGAATCTATAATTTATTTCTACAAATAACTAATTTGAATTATCTCAAATTCGTTATTCGTTAAGATTCGTTATTCCAAGGAGTTTTTTATTGATTCGTTTTGCGATTCCGGGCCCTTCATAAATAAAACCGGTATAAATTTGAACCAGACTTGCCCCTGCATTCAGCTTTTCTATTGCATCTTCGGCAGTATGAATGCCACCAACTGCAATAATTGGAAATGCTATATTTGACTTTTCGCTTAAATAGCGTACTACCTCAGTAGAACGCGCTGTCAATGGTTTTCCGCTTAAACCACCGGCACCAAAAGTTTGAACTCTGGCATTATCAGTCAGCAGATTTTGCCGGGATATTGTTGTGTTAGTGGCAATTACGCCATCAATTTTTGTTTCTTTTACAATTTCAATAATATCATCCAACTGTTCATTGCTTAAATCAGGTGCAATTTTCAGAAGAATTGGTTTCGGATTTATTTTTTGTGAATTTAATTGTTTCAGGCGTTTTAAAAGTTTAGTAAGCGGTTCCTTTTCCTGTAAAGCACGTAAATTTGGGGTATTAGGCGAACTTACATTCACTGCAAAATAATCTACGTAATTAAATAAGGCTTCAAAACATTTTTCATAATCACTATCTGCATCTTCATTAGGAGTAATTTTATTCTTACCAATATTGCCTCCGATAATAATTTTTGTTTTACGTTTTTTTAAACGCTCAACAGCAATCTCCACTCCTTCATTATTGAAGCCCATCCGGTTTATAAGCGCTTCATCCTTTATCAAACGAAACATCCGTGGTTTCTCATTTCCAGGCTGGGCTTTTGGGGTGAGTGTTCCAATTTCGATAAAGCCAAAACCGAAATTCTCAAGTTCATCAAACAATTCCGCATTTTTATCAAATCCCGCTGCAAGTCCGACCGGATTAGGAAATGTGAGTCCGAATAATTTACGTTCCAAACGTTTATCTTCCAGCACAAAAAAACTTCTTAAAAGTAGCGAAACACCAGGAATTGCAGAAAAAATCTTAATAATTTTAAAAACAATATGGTGAATTGTCTCGGGTTGAAACAGGAAAAATATTGGTCTTATAAGGTTTTTGTACATAAACTGCATATTTCAGTACGAAAATACAATAATTTCATATTGGTTGATTAATTATTGAATAAGCAGGGCTACCGCATCAGAATTTTAGTAGCTTATCTAAATATTGATTGTCCCATCC
>JAVHPR010000177.1:0-3908 GCA_036170695.1 Bacteroidia bacterium | reverse complement strand
GGAATTATACTATTAAGCCAATATTGTAAAAGTTATTTTGTCCCAATTCCTTAATCTCCGGAAAGGGAGTGATGAATTTGTTCAGTCCTCTATACAGGTGGGGGTTGTCGGTACCGAAATTTCAATTGAAGGTCCCATCTATAAAAAACGTGAATCGTCCTACCTTATAAATTACAGATATTCAACATTTGCAATACTTGATAAAATGGGTATTAAAGTTTCTAATGAAAATATTATCCCCCAATTTCAGGACTTAACATTTAATCTTAGTCTGCCATCTGTTAAGATGGGCGATTTTACTGTGTTTGGCATTATGGGGAAAAGTAGTTCCGGCATCAAAGCAGTAAAAGATTCTTTTTTGCTTGCTGACAAAAGCAGTCGACTTGAAGAATTTTATCAGGGCAATATGTGGATCACAGGTATCACCAATAATTATTTAGCTGCCAATAAAAAAACATATTATAAATCAGTTATTGCAGTAATGGGTAATGATAATAAATTGAAAGGCGATACGGTAGATCAAAATTTTAATGGTTCGCAAATTTATTATGAAAACCTGTCCTATACCACTATCCGTGCATCGTTTCTGGCTAATCATAAGTTTAATTCCAATCACGTGGTGAGGGCAGGAGCTATATTCAGTGAAAATTTTTACAACCTCTACTCGGCGGGGTATGATTTTGAAACTATGCCGCTGCAAAACAAAATTATTTTTAATAATAAAGGCTTTACTTCTGTTTTTCAAAGTTATATCGAATGGAAATTCCATGTGAATAACAAACTCACGCTCAACTCAGGAATACATTATTTAAGATATTTCCTGAACAATAATAATTCTGTTGAACCCCGCTTAGGTTTAATTTTTCAACTAAATGAAAAGCAATCGCTGACAGCCGGTGTTGGCTTGCATTCACGGATTGAGCCTATTTCGGTCTACCTTACTAACATTCCCCAAAATGGTATTCCTGAGCAACCCAATAAAAATCTTGGCTTGTCAAAATCGTTACATGCCGTAATTGGTTATGATGTTTCGTTGGGGGAAAATGTACTTTTGAAAGCGGAAGCATATTATCAATATTTATATAATATTCCTGTAGGGACGGACCTTGCTGATAATCAGTTTTCGGTCCTGAATTTACGTTATGGTTTTGTAACAATTCCATTGAGCAATCAGGGGAAAGGCAGGAACTACGGCCTTGATCTTACTTTTGAAAAATATTTTACCAAGTCCTATTATTTTATGTTCTCCGGTTCACTATATGATTCGCGGTATATGACTGCTGACGGAAAAATATACAATACTACATTTAATGGAAATTATATTTTTAATGCACTCGCAGGAAAAGAATGGGCGCTGGATACAAAAAAAAATAAAATATTGGGGGTTAATTTCCGATTTCTATACAGAGGAGGTCTGCGTTATCAAGGAATTGATTTAGCAGCATCCAACATTGAAGGGCAAGCTGTATACTATAAGAATGAAAACTATACGCTTATTACGCCGGACGTTTATAATATTGATTTGGGGCTGAATTTAAAATTAAACCGAAAAAAATATTCCTGGGTTATTTCTCTTGATTTGAATAATCTGAACAATCAAAAAGCGATAATTGGCATGAAATATAATGTGTACACAGGAACAATAAAATATCAATATGATTTATTGTTGTTACCAATTTTTAGCGTGAAAGTAAATTTTTGATATGTAGAACAATGTTGTTTAGGTAAGGAAAATAAATGCCCTCACACTTTCTCGACTTCGCTCGAAATGACTTTCAGCACAGTCAGTTCGAGCGGAGTCGAGAACCGTGCGTTAGAATGTTTCGTTAGAAAATACTTTTAAAAAATGACATTGATATAAAGTATATATTTATTTTAGCCTTGTGCTAAAGTCAAAATAAATTAGTGAATGGATCAACCAATAGAGCGCTTATTGCTATTACGAAGGCTTTTAAAAATTGAGCGTGATGAAGATTATGCTCAATACAAACAACATTTTTCCCGTAATAATATTAATTACCGTAGGGAAAACGGAGTGACCTGGTATCCTATAGTCATTACCAATGTTGAAATTGGGCATGGTGAGTATCTGTCTATCGATATAGAAAGAACAACTAATCATAACGAACCTCATCAATTTTCGGGAGGAAAAAATGCAGCTCTTTTTTCAAACACTTATCCTGATGAACAGCCTGTAAACGGAATTATTAAAATCATTAATCCGAATAAAATTCGTTTATCGCTTACTATTGATGAATTGCCCGACTGGTGTGATGATGGTAAGCTTGGAATTAATTTATTGTTTGATGAAAGCAGTTACCGCGAAATGGATATTGCCATGGAAAAGGTGCTTAACGCTTCGCATAATCGTTTAGCGGTGTTACGTGATGTAATGTATGGAATAAAGCCTCCAGTGTTTAATAAAGTTGATGAATCAATCCAAATCACGGGGTTAAATCAATCACAAAATTCAGCAGTACAAAAGATAGTTGCTGCAAAAGACATTGCAATTATCCATGGCCCACCGGGAACAGGAAAAACAACAACATTAGTACAAGCCATACGTCGTACGTTAATGACAGAAAAGCAAGTATTGGTTTGCAGTTCAAGCAATACCGCTGTGGATTTGTTGACTGAAAAATTACATCGTGAAGGCATCAATGTATTGCGGTTGGGTAATCCTGCTCGCATTTCGGAAGAGGTGTTAATGAATACGCTGGATGTGAAAATGGCTACACATGAGTCATATAAAGAATTAAAAAAGTACCGCAAAACTGCAGAAGAATATTTCCGGATGGCAGGGAAATACAAACGTACATTCGGCAGGGAGGAGCGTGAGCAGCGACAATTATTTTATATGGAAGCACGTAAAATATTGCATGAAGCACGTGTTTTGGAGGATTATATTTTTGACGAACAATTTGATAAGGCTCAGGTTATAGCGTGTACGCCGGTTGTCTCCTCCGGGAAGATGATGCGTGACAAACATTTTACCACTGTTTTTATTGATGAAGCAGCACAGGCTTTAGAGCCGATGTGCTGGATACCCATCACCAGAAGTGATCGGGTAATATTTGCCGGGGATCATTTTCAGCTACCCCCGACTGTAAAATCAAAAAAAGCGGAAGCCGAAGGGATGAAGGAAACATTATTCGAGCAATGTATGAATTTGAATAATGTTTCGGTGATGCTTAATACGCAGTATCGCATGAATGAACAGATTATGAATTTTTCGAATAAAAAATTCTATCATAATGATTTAATTGCTGATGAATCGGTGAAAGATACGGTTCTGAGTTTCGATGAAAATGAATTTTTGTTAAACAAACCACTTGATTTTATTGATACTGCAGGCTGTGGCTATTATGAAATTATTAATCCGGAAAGTTTAAGTATTGCTAATCCGGAAGAGGCGCAATTGCTGATTAAACATTTGAAGATGCTGTTGGAGCAGTATTCGCAAAGCAATAAATCTGATAAACGAATAACCATTGGTGTTGTTTCTCCTTACAAAGAGCAGGTGCAATATCTTACAACGCATATTGCCGAAGATGTCGATTTCGATAATTTCAGATCGCAAATTGCAATTAAGACTATTGACGGGTTTCAGGGGCAGGAGCGTGATGTAATTTATATCAGTTTGGTGAGAAGCAATGATTTGAAGGAAATTGGTTTTTTAAATGATATTCGCCGAATGAATGTTGCCTTGACCAGAGCTAAGAAAAAACTCGTTGTAATAGGTGATAGTGCTACACTTGCCAACCATTCATTTTATAAAAGTTTTCTAGATTACACGGAATCTATAAATGCCTATAAATCAGCATGGGAGTTTATGTAAAAAGGAATGGGTGCTAATTAATTAAATTGCTTATCTGCTTTAGACATGTAAAAAAATAGTATCTTAGCTC
>JAVHPR010000176.1:0-3912 GCA_036170695.1 Bacteroidia bacterium | reverse complement strand
ACAAGTTCGGAATGACCAACAATGCGACAAAACAAACTTGACTTGACACTAGTCTGTTTCAGAAAAACTGTGAACGTTTATCACTTTTAAAATTGACCAGCATCATTTCCCCTGCTTCTTTCATAGCATACTTTTGAAAAAATATTTCTCCCTTTTTGAAATGGAATCACCTGATAAAAAATCAATTAGAAAAAAAATTACTAATCAATCTTCTGCAATTTACGGACTTGCTTTTATTGGTGCTCTCATTTATTTTATTCAACAGGCTACAAGTTTTTGGATAGGTTTATTTGGGGTATTGAAAGCAATTATATGGCCGGCAATCCTGATTTATAAATTGTTCGAATTTTTAAAAATGTGAATTCAAAATGAAAGATTCAAACTTGTAATTAAAATAATATTTCATGAAAATAATAATTAATAATAAAGTAATTCTTAAAATCAGAGCTTGTTTAAATTGGAGAAGTTTTATCCGAATTTTCCTTTCACGCATTTCCCGACTTCGTTGGAGATAATTCCATCCCGCATTAATGTGGAATTATGCCAATGGCAGTTTTATTAAATAGCAGTAAGGTTATTCCTCAATACAAAGAGAAAAAAACTTATCTTGCACAAAATTTCTGGAGACCTTTGTTTTCAAGGTATACATTCTACTAATCAAAAAACATTCTAAATACAAAAAGTAAAGATGCAATTTCAATCATTAAATATCATTGATCCTATTTTAAAAGCCCTACAGGAAGAGGGATATATTACGCCAACACCAATACAGGCACAATCAATTCCTATCGTTTTGAATGGGAATGACTTGCTCGGTTGTGCGCAAACGGGGACAGGAAAAACGGCAGCATTTGCAATCCCTATCCTTCAATTATTGAGCGCAAATAAAACTTACGACAGAAAAAGAAAAATCAGGAGCCTTATTGTTACACCAACGCGTGAGTTAGCTATTCAAATTGGTGAAAGTTTTAAAGCTTATGGAAGACATACCGGTTTAACCTGTACTGTAATTTTTGGCGGTGTTAATCAGAATCCGCAAACAAACGCATTGCATGGCGGTGTTGATGTTGTAATAGCCACACCGGGCAGATTATTAGATTTGATGAATCAAGGGCACTTAACATTACGTGATGTGGAAATATTTGTTTTGGATGAAGCGGATCGTATGCTGGATATGGGTTTTATTCACGACGTTAAAAAACTCTTGACAGCCCTTCCTAAAAAAAGGCAATCGCTTTTCTTTTCTGCAACCATGCCTCCTGAAATCATTAAACTTGCAAGTACAATATTGCATGAGCCATTAAAGGTTTCTGTAACGCCAAACTCTTTGACTGTTGATATTATTAAACAAGCGGTTTATTTTGTAGATAAAGGAAATAAAAATGCCTTATTGGTTGAAATTTTAAAAGATAAAAATATTAAAACCGCATTGGTATTTACCCGTACAAAACATGGTGCTGATAAAGTTGTGAAGATTCTGTTGAAGTATGATATCAAAGCTGAGGCCATACATGGTAATAAGGCACAAAATGCCAGACAACGTGCTTTAACAAATTTCAAAGCTCAAACAACACGTGTGTTGGTAGCTACCGATATTGCAGCGCGTGGAATTGATGTGGATGATTTAGAATATGTGATCAATTATGAAATGCCAAATATGCCAGAAACGTATGTTCATCGTATCGGAAGGACGGGTAGAGCAGGGGCAAAAGGAACTGCGCTTTCATTTTGTGATGCAGAAGAAAAAGAATATTTGCGTGATATAGAAAAATTGATTGTTAAAAAAATTCCTGTTATTGAAAACCATCCTTTTCCATTGATGGATCACAATCCCGTAAAGGCTCCGAAACAACAATTTGGAAGAGGAAATTCCCGCAATAACGGTAATTCATCCGGGCGAACGGGAAACTCAGTACCTAAACCTTCTGGAAATAACGATCGGAAAAAGTGGTTTGGCAAATCGAAAACTTCGCGATAGTTTTATTGGAATTTTACAAAAAACTTTCGCTATTTATTCCATCTGATTTTAGTTTAGAGGTTCCCTTGTTATTATTATTTATCCTGAGTTCATTTTTGATTGAAAACAAATTGCTGTTCGTTTTCTTCAATTAATGTGCAGCCACTTTGAGCCTCCCAACATCTGTTTCTCTCCTTGATTCGCATTAATAATTCATTTATTAATAAATGCAGCATAAATATTTTAGTTTTGTATGCAAAAATTAATTCTTTAATGAATACACAAATTAAATATATTGCAATACTTGTAATGAGTATTGTTTATTTTTCAACATTGCAATCTTGTTCTCTGTTTTCAGGTGCTGAAAATAAAACAGCTAAACCTATTGCAGATACTCATGAACAAGATGGTTTTGTGAATGCAACAATAATTAATTATTCTGTTGACGGATGTACTTTTATGATACAATTGAAGGGTGGGAAAAAGTTGGAGCCGGTAAATCTTAAGGATGAATTTAAAAAGGACAATCTAAAGGTTTGGGTAAAATACCAGCATTATAAAGGGAATAGTATATGTATGGCTGGCGAGATGGTAACAATAATATCTATGGTATGCGAATAATTTTCATGGGAACGCCTGATTTTGCAGTAGAATCTCTAAAACTGCTTTTACAAAACAACTATACTATAGTTGGAGTGATTACTGTTCCTGATAAGCCTTCTGGGCGGGGGCAACAATTACAACAATCGGCAGTTAAGAAATATGCGCTTGAAAAAGGATTAAACATTCTTCAACCAGAAAAGTTAAAAGATGAGATTTTTCTGAGGCACTTAGGAGAACTTAAAGCAGATTTACAAGTTGTAGTAGCTTTTCGTATGCTGCCCGAAGTAGTTTGGAACATGCCTCGTTTGGGGACAATTAACCTGCACGGATCTTTATTACCACATTATCGTGGTGCAGCACCTATAAATTGGGCAATCATGAATGGTGAAAAAGAAACCGGCGGTTCAACTTTTTTTCTTCAACAGGAAATTGATACTGGAAAAATTATTTTCCAGGAAAAAACTGCAATTGCAGAAAATGAAACAGCTGGAGAAATTCATGACAGGCTTATGATTATTGGTGCGCAGCTGGTTGTGAAAACTGTACAAGCTATTGAAACCGGGATTTATCCTCAACTGGATCAGGCACAATTAATTGAAAAGAATACGTCAATTAAAATTGCTCCAAAAATTTTCAAAAGTGATTGCCGAATTGATTGGAGCAAAACCGTTGATGAAATACATAACCAAATTAGAGGATTAAGCCCATATCCGGCTGCATTTACGGATTTTATTTCACCTGAAGGCAAAATTGTATCAGTAAAAATTTTCCGAAGCAATAAGGAGATAATAACACACCATTTTCAGATAAATAGCATCATTACAGATTCGAAAAATCACATTAAAATAGCTGTTAAAAATGGCTTTATTGATATAGATGATCTACAAATTGCGGGAAAGAAAAGAATGGCTGTAATTGAGTTTTTACGGGGGTTTCAGCTAAATAGTGAATGGAAAGTAAATTAATGGAAACAGCAAATAAAAAACTTTCCTGCAATCCTGCCATAACAGCGCTTTTCGATACACATTATTCTATGTGTGCTTCTATAATATCCATTCAATCTATCGGGTTCCTGAAACATAGCAATAAGTCCTGTTACATGCGAAGTTATTAACAAAAGGCCGATTTATAAACAATTTCTATATTATTTTGCTTGGAATGTTGCACGGTAGTTGATTTGTTGTACATTTGTTTCATAATTAATTAATGTTTAACCCTTAATAAAAAATCAAATGAACAAAGCAGAATTAGTTGAGGCAATCTCAGCAGAAACAAAATTAACAAAAGCAGATGCTGGAAGAGCATTAGAAGCATTCGTAACAGCTACAACAAAAGCACTTAAAAAAGGTGAT
>JAVHPR010000175.1:0-18238 GCA_036170695.1 Bacteroidia bacterium | reverse complement strand
CTTTGGCTTCCCCTAAAACAAGGGCATAAGCTCCTGTTTGTGTCTGGCTATAGGAAAGTCCTACAATTTCTAGTTTTACTTTTTTCACTATAATCTTTTTTAAATCCCCCTACCCCCTTTTCAAGGGGGAGTTGTTCTTGATTTTAATTCCTGCAATTTGTGCAAGATGATATGTCCGAAAGAAACTAATATTTTTATTTTTCTCAACTATTGATCCCCTCTTTTAGAGAGACGATGAAGGAAGAGGTTTTTAATTCTGGTTTGCTTTGAATTTTTTTACTGCCTCAATTAATTTTGGAATAATCTCAAATGCATCACCAATAATACCATAATCGGCAGCGCCAAAAAATGGAGCTTCTTTATCCGTATTAATTACAACAATTGTTTTGCTTCCATTCACCCCTGCCAAATGTTGAATAGCACCAGAGATACCAATGGCAATATACAAATTCGGACGGATGGCTAAGCCTGTTTGACCCACATGCTCGTGGTGTGGACGCCAATCCATGTCTGCTACAGGTCGTGAGCATGACGTTGCGGCACCAAGTGATTTAGCTAAATCTTCTATCATTCCCCAGTTTTCAGGACCTTTTAATCCACGTCCTCCGGATACTACAATATCCGCATCCGCTAAGTTTAATTCTGCTGTATCTTTTTTTACTTCTTTTACTTTAACAGGAGAAGTTATTTTGTCTAAATTAACTGCAAAATCAACTATTTCAGCTGTCCCATCTGTTAATGTCACCGGAAAAGAATTTGGTAATAATGAAATAATTTTTTTCGGTGAATTGATGCTGTATAATGCTGTTGCTTTTCCAGAAAATACATTTTTCATAACAGAAAAGGAATCACCTGAAATAACCGGATAGTCAACAGCTCCGGCTACTATCCCTGCTTTTAATTTGGCCGCAATACGTGGTGCAACTTCTTTGCCGGTAAAGTCCTGGGAGAAAATAATTACTGTTGAATTTTCGGCTGTAACAGCTTGTTCAATGGCTTCTGCTAAATATTGTCCGTCAAGAGTGGATAATTTATCATTCTTTAATTTTAATACTTTTTTAGCTCCTGCTTTTCCAAGATCTGCCAAATCGGCTTCACCAACAATAATTGCAGTTACCGAAGTATTCATCTGGGCAGCAATGTGGCTACCATAATTAACAGCTTCAAGGGATGATTTTTTAATTTTCCCTTTTGCTATTTCTGTATATATTAATACTGACATATGTATTTGATTTTAGTTTGTTGATTTGTAAAAGTCATGCTGAACTTGTTTCAGCATCAGTTTTCTGAGATTCCGAAACAAGTTCGGAATGACATTCAATTTAAATAGCCTTTGCTTCGGAATGAATTAATTCAATTAATTTTTCAGGAGTACTTGCATCAACAAATTTGCAACTGGTGCGTCCTGCAGTTAGTTTGTATGAAACAATAGTTGTTAATTTATCAGAAGCAATTGCAGGAACTACTACTAAAGGTTTTGTGCGTGCCGCCATGATACCGCGCATATTGGGGATACGAGCTTCTGCCATTCCTTTATTTGCAGCTATTACTAATGGTAATGGACACTCAACTACTTCAGTTCCTCCATCAATATCGTGCTCAATAGTTGCCGTTGTACCAGTAACGTCTAGCTTTGTAGCCATTGATATATATGGTAAGTTCAATAGTTCTGCAAGCATACCGCCCATCATAGAACTGTTATAACTTATGGTTTCTTTACCTGCCAGAATTAAATCAAACCCTTTATCTTTTGCATAAGCGGCAATTTGTTCCGCAACCGCAAAAGCATCATTGGCGTCAGCATCAATGCGAACAGCATCATCAGCACCAATTGCAAGTCCTTTACGTATGGTAGGATCGCTGTCAGCCGCGCCAACATGAATTATTGTAACAGTACCGCCTAATGTTTCTTTCAATTCCAATCCGCGAACAAGAGCACACCATTCATCAAAAGGATTAATAATAAACTGCACCCCGGCTGAATTAAAGGCAGTATCGTTGTTTGTAAAACTAATTTTTGTAGTCGTGTCAGGGACATTACTAATGCAGACCAATATTTTCATAATCAATTTTTTTTGCTGTTTTTTAAAGAGTTGCAAATTTAGCAAAAGTTGGCACATAAAAAAATGATTTTTGTCCTGATATTTTGTTCATCCTGATCAGCACGAATCTGCAGACGCTAAGCAATGAGAAAGGGGGAGAGGGGCTTAAAAACAGTCCTTTGGTTTGGACTTTTGCATTGGTTCACCTCCCCAGAGAGGAGTCAGTATGTTTTTTATTCATAAACTACTGTAAAGTTTCAAATGAAATGGTAAATTTGCAGCCCCTAAAATATATGTAGAATAAACCAATCCTATCATCTAATGAAAAGAAAAATAATCGCACTTTTTGTTTCGTCCTTAATAATTAGCACTGCCATTGCTGATGAGGGTATGTGGTTACCAATGTTATTGAAGAATAATTATGCTCAGATGCAAAAATTGGGAATAAAACTTACTCCTGAACAACTGTATGATATTAATCACGCCAGTCTGAAAGATGCTATTGTTTGGTTTAATGGTGGATGTACTTCAGAAATTATATCTGAACAAGGCTTATTATTAACAAATCATCATTGTGGTTATGATGCCATTGCAAAGCATAGCACTACTGCTGATAATTTGCTTGATAATGGTTTTTGGGCAAAATCGTTTAATGAAGAAAAGGTGAATCCCAACATGTGGGCATCTATTTTAGTTCGGATGGAAGATGTATCTGATCGGATCAATACCGGACTTGCTGGTATAGATGCTAAAAATGCGGATCTTAAAAAAGCTGAATTGTTCAAAGCGATTGAAACGGAGGCAAAAAAGGGCACACACTACGAAGCATTTGTAAAATCTTTTTTTAAAGATAATGCATATTATTTATTTGTTTTTGAAAAATTTACGGATATCCGCCTGGTGGCGGCCCCCCCACAATCAATTGGGAAATTTGGAGGGGATACTGACAATTGGATGTGGCCCCGCCATAATGCCGATTTTTCTATTTTTCGTATTTATGCGAACAAAGACAATGCTCCTGCGGAGTATTCCGTCAACAATGTGCCTTATAAACCAAAACGATTTTTGAATATTTCAATCAAAGGAGTTAAAGAGGGCGATTATACTATGATTTATGGTTTTCCGGGGCGTACCAACCGTTATGAAAATTCTTATGGAATAAAATTGGCAACTGAGAAAACAAGTCCGGCTATTGTTGCTTTGCGCGGTGTTCGTTTAAGAGAATGGAAACAGGAAATGGATAAAAGCGATAGTTTGCGTTTACTCCTATCGTCTAATTATGCCCGTATTTCAAATTATTGGAAATATTTTATTGGACAAATTGAACAACTTAAGCGTTTAAAAGTTGTTGAGGAAAAGCAGGCTACAGAAAAACAATTTATTGAATGGGCCAAAAACAAACCAGAGTATGCTTCTATACTTCCGAATTTTGAAAAGGCGTATGCCGACTATAGTATTTACGCTTTGCATTCAACTTATATCCATGAAGGAATTATGGGTTCATCGTTAATTTCATACGCATCTAAATTTATGCCGCTTGAAAGTGCCTTAAGTACTGAAAAACCTGACCAGGGACAAATTCAAAAAGCAATTGATGTTCTTAAGGCTGATGGTGCAACGTTTTATAAATCGTTTAACGTGGTTTCGGAAGAACGGATTTTAGCTGCTCTTACACAATTATTTTACGAGAATATAGCAGCCGATCAGCAGCCTGCATATATGGCGGAAATAATAAAAAAATACAAAGGCAAAACGAATAAAGAAACCTTCGAAAATTTCTCTAAAGCAGTATTCGAAAAAAGTTTTTTGATTTCTAAAGGTCAATTTCGTGAGTTTCTTGAAAAACCGAATTGGAAAAAATTAAAAAATGATCCCGCTTTTGCTTTTGCCAAGGCATTTAACACAAATTTCGTTGAACGAATCCTACCTCATGTAGAAAAATTCGATTCAATAAATAATATTGAAGGCGGCAAATACATTAAAGCATTAATGGAAATGCAACCGGATAAAAATTTCTATCCCGATGCAAATAGTACTATCCGTTTAACGTATGGAAGCGTAAAGGCATACTCGCCTAAAGATGGGCTGGATTACAAATATTTTACTACTATGCAGGGTGTTTTTGAGAAAGAAAATCCGGCTAGTTTTGAATTTAAAGTTCCGGCGAAATTAAAAGAGCTTTATAATAAAAAGGATTTTGGCAGATATGCTGATAGCCAGGGAGAAATGCATGTTGCATTTATCAGTAATAATGATATTACCGGAGGTAATTCAGGCAGTCCAGTATTAAATGGAGATGGTGAATTAGTGGGGCTTGCATTTGATGGCAATTGGGAAGCCATGAGTGGTGATATTTATTTCGACAGTAAATATAAACGCACTATCTCCTGTGATATTCGTTATGTATTATTCCTGATTGATAAATTTGGCGGGGCACAAAATCTGATTAAAGAGTTGAATATTGTTAACTGATTTGAATCAGGATTTTATTTTTCTGCTAATATTGTCCATTAAGGGAATAAAGAATTGTGGTGTGTCCATGTTCTGTTGAGTCAGAATAAGTATATGGGTAAGCCATCGCAAACCCTTCGACAGGCTCAGGGTGACAACCTACGAAAAAATAATGCCTAAGCACTTTTTTGAATTAACGCCACTGCGTATGCACAAACGCCTTCCTGACGACCAACGTATCCCATTTTTTCGTTAGTAGTGGCTTTTATCCCTAAATCTTTTGTTTCTAAATTCATTATTGGTGCAAGTATATTTTTCATAGCATCAATATGAGGATTTATTTTTGGACTTTCTAAAACCAGCGTACAATCAATGTTTCCAATAAAATAGTCTTCTTTTGCTAACAAACTGATTACTCGCGCAAGCAATATTTTGCTATCTATTCCTTTAAATTCTGAGGAGGTATCAGGGAAATGAAATCCGATATCACGCATTCCGGCTGCACCCAGTAAGGCATCACAAATGGCATGAATTAAAACATCGGCATCAGAGTGACCTACGGCACCTTTTTTTGCATTGGTGATTTGTATTCCTCCCAGCCAAAACTCTCTTCCTTCCAGTAATTGGTGGACATCAAAACCGAATCCTATACGCATAAGGGCTTCCCTTCTACTCCGAAGAGGGGGCGCTGTATTACGATTGGCTTTTTGTTTAGCTGGAGTATTGCTTTTTCCTTCTTTCAGGAGTGTTGGGGTTGGCTTATTCTTTTTCATCATTTTGAGCCTGGAATGCATCAAAGTCAAATGTGAGGGAGAATCTCAGGGTATTTTCAAGAGGGTTTTTTTGTTGAGTTGGAATAAGGTATGCAAAGTCTAATCCGAATACATTATATTTTACACCTGCACCTAGTGTAAAATACTGGCGATTTCCTTTTGTTGGGTGTTCATAAAAGTAACCTACCCTGATGGCAAACAATTTATTATACCAATATTCCAATCCCAATGAGTAATTAATTTCTCTTAATTCTTCCTTACCACCGCCGGGAGCATCGTTAAAGGAACCAAAAACACCTTCAGCAATACCTCTTTTAGGATCTTTGCCAATTAAAATTATCGGATCACCATTAGCATCATAATCCACGCCTTCCGGTTGTCCGGTAACAGCATTAATTTTTCGTTTATAAATAGGAGGTGTTGGTACCAATAATTTATTAACATCGGCAACAAAAACAATATTGTTATAATCATCCACATTTATACCTAAAGAACCGCCCAAGCGTAAATTAATTGGAATGAAATCAGAATTATTTTTTCCTCCTCTGTCGGAATACGACATTTTAGCACCAATATTTGATACATTAATACCAATTGCGCCTATTGTTTTTTTGTCGCCGAGTTTAAGTTTTTCAGTTTTATATAATGCAGAAATATCTACAGAAAAAGAACGTCCCGGTCGCGTTGCAGATCCATCAACAAAAGTTCCTCCGGTTAAATTTGAATTAATATAGCGCATTGCTCCACCTGCCGAAAAGTTTTTGCCCAATTTGGTTCCATACGCCAAATCAAAAGCAAATTCGTTTGGACGAAACTGCCCGGTAGTGTTCCCGTTGATATCGGTAAAGGTAATGTCACCCAATGAAAAATAACGCAAAGAGGCTCCGATAGTCCCATTGTTTTTAGTCTTATAAAAACCCGATAAATAGGCAAGATTGATATCGGGAACTAAAGCTCTCAGCCATGGAGTGTATGAAATGCCAATACCCATTTTTTTGTCTGCAAAAGCTAATTTTGCAGGATTCCAGTGAATGGAGTTAGCATCGGTTGATGAAGCACAACCGGCGTCACCCATACCACCGGCTCTTGAATCGGGAGATATTAACAAAAAAGGCACGGCAGTAGTAATTGTATTCAGCCTGCTATCCAATTCCTGACCCGAAATCTGATTGTAATTGATACCTTTATATTGTGAAAATAAATAATTTGTCCCCAACAATATCAATGCTAAGGTCGCAATGTTTTTTATGTTTATTTTTAAATAACTCATCCGAAAAATAGTTTTACTAAATGAAAGAAGGCTATAACGTGAAAATTGTAAAAATAGTATGTAGGATATCTTTTTTTAGCTTGCTAAGGTACTAAATAATTTAAAACGACAAGTTTTTTCAATTTCGTGAAAAGAAAATATTCTATTTTTGTTTTCTCATATGTATAATAGAAAACAAGGCAAATCAAAACAAAATAATGGTGTTGCAAAAAACGCTGTGCCGTTTACGAAGCCAAGTGCTAATAAAAACAGGGTTTTGCAGCCTTCACCGAAAGTATGGCTTTGGCTTGCAGGTATTCTTTTACTAACCTATATCGCTTTTTCTCCTTCTCTGAAAAACGGATATACCAATTGGGATGACAATGTATATATTGGTGAAAACGTACTAATTAAAAGCCTTTCCGGAGAAAATATAAAAAAAATGTTTGCCGTAGAAAATGCTGTTTCCAACAATTACCATCCGATAACTATTCTTTCTTTAGCAATTGATTATAAGATATCCGCATACAACCCTAAAACATACCACTTTACTAATCTTTTATTTCATTTATTCAATACGGCTTTAGTGTTTTGGTTCATCTTTTTATTGAGTGGCAAAAAAATTATTGTTGCAACTATTGTTGCGTTATTTTTTGGGATACATCCCATGCACGTTGAATCAGTCGCATGGGTTTCGGAGCGCAAAGATGTTTTGTACACATTTTTTTTCATGACAGCGCTGATATTTTATCATAGATATATTAATTTTTCAGGAAAATCTAAAGTTCTTTTATATTCTTTCCTGATTTTATTGTTTTTATTATCCACTTTGTCGAAAGCAATGGCTGTAGTATTACCATTGGTATTCCTGTTAATGGATTATTATTCCGGACGTAAATTTGATAAATATGTTATTCTGGAAAAGATTCCTTTTCTGATACTTTCCCTCTTGTTTGGTGTTTTGGCTTCCCATGTGCAATCGGGTGCGATAGCAAAATTCGAAATCTTTACATGGATACAACGCTTGTCATTTGCGTCTTATGGAATGATCAATTATATTTATAAACTGTTTTTACCTCTCCATCTTTCCTGTTTTTATCCATATCCTAACCTTATTGAAGGTCACCTTCCCACCATTTTTTATGTTGCACCATTTGTTGTGTTGGGATTATTTGTATTAGTTTTTTTGAGTTTAAGAAAAACTAAAATTTTAGTTTTCGGATTTCTGTTTTTTTGTGTTACGATTGCATTGGTATTACAGTTTGTTTCTGTCGGTCAGGTGATAATGGCGGATAGATATACCTATATCTCTTACATAGGACTTCTATTTCCAATTGCAATGAGTTATGAATGGTTACAAAACCTGTCGGACAAAAAATATAGTATTTACAAAAAACTTACCATGTTTGTGCTAATTATTTGCGTTGCATTATCCATTTGGCATACCTATGAAAGAACCAAAGTATGGAAGAACAGTGATGTTTTATGGACAGATGCAATTGGTAAATATCCCGGTAGTGAACCTTATAGAAACCGGGGTAGTTATCTGGTAAATAAAGTTGCGTATGATTTAGGAGAAAAGAAGGTTGGCGAAAATGAATTTGAAAGAGCGCTGGAAGATTTTAATATTTCTATAAAGTATAGTCCTGTTAATGCAAAAGTATTTATTAACAGGGCCAATATTCTTGGTTTACAAAAACATTTTGATTTAGCTTTAAGCGATTATTCAAAGGCTATTGAATTAGATAAAACAGATTTTCAAACTTTTTTCAATCGCGCTATAACCTACAGCGTAATGAAACAATTTGATAATGCAATAGCTGATTACAACACCGTCTTAACTATGAAACCAGATTTTGTTTCGGCCAAGGAAAACAGGGCTTATGTTTATATTGATAATCAGAATTATGAAAAGGCAATTACAGCTTTAAGTGAATTAATACAATTGGAGCCAGGAAAGTCAATCTATTATTTTTATAGAGGTTTTGGGTATTATAAAATGAAAAATATCCAAAATGCCATAGCTGACAATACAACTGCAGTTCAACTGGATCCTAATTATAGTGCAGCTTATTTTAATCGATCGGTAATTTATGAGGCCTCAGGAAAATATAATGAAGCTTTCGAAGACGCTTTAAAAGCTCAAAGTTTAGGTTATATAGTTGATACAAATTATTTGAATGGTCTAAAAAATAAGCGCTGATTAATTAGGAAATTATTTTTTTTAAGGATTATTCACTTTTTTATGCCAAAAGTCGGAAGGACTTAAATTTAAATAGCTCCGTATGAAATACGGAGAAAAAAACAAGGAAACAACACAAACAGAAAATGTTGAACCCTTGCAGGGTTCAATTTAGCAATGCATTACATCCACAGGTTTCACCTATGGTTATTCATATTAAAATCCCTTCAGGATTTTTTTGCGTAGCATTAATTAACCAATAATCCAAATTTTTAGAGAAGAGAAGGATTCTTTATTTGCTCAAATTGAAATTGTAAAATAAAAAAAACAAATTGTCAGAAAAATCGAAAATATTTCCTTTAGAAAAGAGTGATTTGCATCCTCGGAATAAGCATCGTTTACGTTATGACTTTGAAGTACTTATCAAGTGCTGTCCTGAACTTTCGGGATTTGTGTCACTTAATAAATATGGTAATGAATCTATAGATTTCAGTGATCCTAAGGCGGTGAAGGCATTGAACAAAGCTTTGTTAGTGCATTTTTATGGCATTTCAAATTGGGACATCCCGGTAAATTATCTCTGCCCACCAATCCCCGGAAGGGCAGATTACATTCATTATATTGCTGATTTGTTAAAGAGCAGTAATAATGATGTCCTTCCAAAAGGAAAATCCATTTCCGTACTTGATATCGGCATAGGCGCTAATTGTGTTTATCCAATAATTGGAAATAGTGAATATGGCTGGCACTTTGTTGGAACAGATATTGATCCGGTAGCGATTAAATCTGCCAATGCAATTATAGGAGCCAATAGCTCTTTGAAAAATGCCATTGAGTGTAGGCTACAGACTTCAAAATCAGCGATTTTAAGAAATATTATTAAACCAGGAGAAATATTTGACATATCAATTTGTAATCCTCCTTTTCATGCATCATTGGCTGAAGCCGAAGCGGGTACAGATCGAAAGTGGAAGAATTTAGGCATTAAAAATAATAGCAAGGCCGCATTGAATTTTGGAGGAAAAAACAACGAATTGTGGTGTCCGGGTGGCGAAGAAGGTTTTGTAAAAAAAATGATTGAACAAAGCGCCTTTTTGCCCACAAAATGTTTTTGGTACTCCACGCTCATCTCCAAGAAATCAAGCCTTCCTGGTGTTCACAAAGCACTCAGAAAGGTAAATGCATTGGAAGTAAAAACTATTGAAATGACGCAAGGGCAGAAAGTAAGCCGCTTTGTAGCCTGGACTTTTTTGAATGGGGTGCAACAAAAAGAATGGCGAATGAAGCGGTGGATGGGAGAGTAGAAACTCTGTGTTACTTCTCCTTCAACAAAGTCAGAAATCCTTTTTCATTATATTCTTTACCATCCAGACCTGTAGCGCTTACAATGAAGTAATATACTCCGTCTTGTGCCAGCTTACCATTCGTTGTGCGCCCATCCCATCCGGCACTAATGGTATTCCACTCTGCAATTTTTACTCCCCATCTATCATAGATTATGCAGTCAAGTTCTTTAATAGCTTTTGTAGTAATGAAAAACAAATCGTTTTTACCATCACCATTTGGAGAAAAAATATTGGGAATATTTATGGTTGATTCGTTTGAAATAGTTATACATTGATTTGTGGAATCACTGCATCCAACCTGATTCTGAACAAATAATTCAATGCAATAAGCCCCGGCAGAAGCATAAGTGTGTGATGGCGAAGATTGTGAGGAGGTATTATTTAATCCTGAAGAAGGATCGTTAAAATTCCACAAAGAGGAAGTGTTATTAGAAGATGCATCTGTAAATGAAACCAGCTCATTTGCTGTTATAAAGTCTGCAGGGGAAAAAGAAAAATTAGCAATGGGGAAGGGAGCAACATTTATCATATTACTATTCAGAACCGAACCTGTGCATCCATTTGCATCTGTACAGGAAAAATTTACAGAATAAGTTCCTACTTGTGTATAACAATGTAATGGGGCTGTTATCATAGCCGAATCGCCATCTCCAAAATAATAAATCACTGAATTATAGGTTACACCGCTTGTTTCGGTAAACTGAATACATAATGGCGAACAGCCACTATTTGTAGCTGATGTAAAGCTTGGTGCGGGCAGTGTATTCACGGGTATTGAAATACTATCAGATGTTGCAGGAGATCCAACAACACAAGAAGCATTTGAAGTCAAAATGCAAGTTACAGTATCGCCATTTGTTAATGCTGAAGTGCTATAAACAGATGAATTGCCACCGATACTAACTCCATTCATCTGCCATTGATAAACAGGTGCAGAGCCGCCGTTAACAGGGGTAGCTGTGAAGGTTACCGAAGTGCCTGCACAGATTGGTCCTGTGGGAATAGAAGTAATACTTACGGAAGCAGTTGAATTGGGTGTCAGGATTATTATTATTTCATTCGAAATAACAGCCGTACCAGCAGCGCAAGGTGAGCTTGGAGTCATAATACAAATTACCGTATCATTATTGACAAATGAAGAACTGGTAAAAGAGGCAGAATTCGTTCCTGCAATTACACCATTTACAAACCATTGATAAACAGGTGTTGTTCCTTCATTAATCGAAGATGTTGTAAAAGTTATAGGCATGCCCGGACAAATTATTCCTGTTGGGTTTTGCGTGATATTAACTGACGCCAGACTCGGTAATACAGTTACAACTACCGGAATTCTATAGGTGCCGGGGCATAAGCCGGCATAGTAAGTAGTGGTAGTTGACAAGGCAGAGGTGTTTAATGAGTCAGTTGCAATTACAGATCCTCCTGTTTGCGCATTATACCAGGTAATAGTGGCCGGAATACTACCATTTATTGATGCAGTGAGTAATGAAGAATCTCCTGAACAAATAGTAACACTTGCTGCCGATATTGAATCTAATCCGGGAATTATTTGGTTGGATAAGCCTGCGGCTCCTTTGGTAGCGCCGTTAGGAAGGAATTCTGTTAATGCGTCCGAATTTGTTATTCCGCTAAAACCTCCTCCAGCTAATTGAACTACAGAACCCGAGGAAAGGGCGATGTATCCTCCTCCTCCTCCTCCTCCCGGACCTTCAGCTTCGTTCATGGCTCCAAAATATAATGAACCACGTGTAAGAACCTGATTCCCCCCTCTGCCTCCCTGAGCAGAAAGTATAGTTCCAGTAATGTTATTTGCATTGATTAGTATTGTTCCTCCTCCTCCTGCACCACCTGATCCGTCTTTTCCGCTATAGCTTGATATTGGGGGCGTAGTATGTGAATCCCCGCCATGGCTGCCGTCTGCTATAATCGTGTCATTTCCAATTCCTGTTATAGATCCATAAGAAGTGATATAAATAATTCCTCCGCCGTTTCCTCCAGCACCACCCTGGTTATTATCCTGCTCTCCGCCACCACCACCGCCGCCCATAAAAATTCTTCCGGTGGAATAATCCAAGGGCCGACCGCCAAATCCTCCATTAACTTCACGCGCATAGCCTCCCCAGACCAGATCGCTGGGCGGATCAACCAAAGCATTTTGATTGGAACCGGAAAATGAATATCCCCCTCTGCCTCCACCAGAAGAAGATGTAGCGGCAAAGCCTGGTGATTCAAGGTTCCAGGCTGTGCTCCATCCGGCGATACTGGTGTCAGGATTTCCTTGTCCTGTCCACGAACTTATTAAGCCTGCATTTGCACCACCACCACCTCCGGCATTCCAGACATTACCACCACCACCGGCATTGGCTGCTGCTGCTCTACAGAATTTCCCTCCAAAAGGAGTATAATCATTGTCATATCCCGCAATACCTTCACCTTTGTTGGCTGAAACTTCAACACTGGAAGATGTGTACCAAAGAGTTTGGGAGCGGGGAGGAGTTGGGGTGAATAAGGTAGCTCCTCTAAAACCTGTGCCTGTTGCACTTATTTTCCCACCAGCGTTAATTATTGTGTTTCCTTTAACTTCAGTAGCTAAAACACCACCTGTTGTTCCATTCCATGGTTGGCAGGTTAACACTCCCGGAGATGTTATTGTTAATGAGTTGTATCGCGGAATGCGTACCACCTGAACTTTCCCTGAAGCTGTATAATCGTTTATTAATCCACAGTCAATGGTAATGGTGGATGCATTCGGTACTGAGGCTACCTGACATAATTCATATTTACCACAGTTATTATAATTGGTTATACTTCCCCAGGTAGGATCATTCGGAAAACTAACCGCTGGATACCCTGAATCGATTTGACCGAGTATTGTGGCTCCCTGCATCTGAATAATCATAATCAAATCACCTGGAGCAAGAGTACCTGAAAAACGATTATTTGCATTTAGCCCGCTTGATGTAACACTTATAGAAGTATTGCCAATTGAAGCATTTGAGGTTAAAGCTGTATATTCATTTGCAATATAATTTGCAACAGTTACACTCCCATTTCCATCTTTACCGCGCTGGGCAAACGAGACAGAAGAAATTGAAATATAAACGATGAACAGTATTTTTTGAAAATTTCTCATTAGATAGTACGAAAACTGATTTTTTTATTAAAACAGTCCACAATGTATAGTTTAAAATTGATTTATACAATTTCAATATTTTTTCAGATGTTAATTTTTATAAAAATTTGTAAGAGTTCCTTTATTGGGATTAAAATGCGATAATTTTTATATGAGTAAACAGCCTTTCAGCAAATTTGAAAATCTTCTAACTTATTTGATTTGGAGGGAATTAGTTATAATGATCCATTCTTTGATTTTTCTTTCCAATGAAATAACGTGTGCAGGACTTGTTGAGGGCAGAAGTGCATAGGGCATGGTTAACTTTTTTATGTGTTTCATAAAGTAAATCATCGCACTCTTTCCATTAAAAAACAAATGAATTATCTGAGGATTATTTTTTAAAAATAGTTCCAAATCATTGGGTTCCTCCTCTATAATGTCAGCATCTAAACTGCTTTTGCGCTCACAAGCTTTAAGAACATCCCATAAGGCAATATTATTATTTAATAATAAAGCTTGCCTGATAGTGTAATCAGTTGAAAAAGGTGTATCAAGCAAGGTAAACATTATTTTCCAAAATGAATTTCTGGAGTGCCCGTAATATTGATTAAATTTTAAAGAATCTTTTCCGGGCATAGTGCCCAGAATAAGAATTTTGCTTTGTGAATTTACGATTGGTGGGAATGAGAAAATTTGCATTTGATAAAAATTTTCAATTAATTTTTTAAAAATTGAAAGCCAGATAATTAAAAACTTTTCAATACGTTCTCCACTTTCTCAAGCATCTCATCTGTAAAATCCAAATGGGTAACGAAACGTATCGACTGTTTACCAAAGCCATTGGCTTTTATATCATGCTGTGCTAATTTTCTTACAAAACTCTCCGGTGACAATTTTTCGTTCAGGTTAAAAATAATGATGTTGGTTTCTACTGGCAACGAAGAATCAACAAAACTCAAGCCGTTTATTATATTACTTAACTGTTTTGCCCTTTTATGATCTTCCATTAAACGTAGCAAATTATTGTCTAATGCATAAATTCCTGCTGCTGCAAGGTAACCTGCCTGTCGCATTCCGCCTCCCAAAACTTTACGTACTCTGCGTGCTTTGTTTATAAAGTCTTTATCACCCAATAAAACTGAGCCAACAGGTGCTCCTAATCCTTTTGATAAACAAACAGAAATGGAATTAAATAATTTTCCTAAATCAAGAGCTGTGTAATTATTTTCAATGATAGCATTAAAAATACGAGCTCCATCCAAATGATAGTTCAGATTATTTTTTTTACTCACATCTGCAAGTTCTTGCATTTGCTGTAATGAATAATAACTTCCACCTGCCCTGTTGGCAGTGTTTTCAATGCATACAAGGCTTGTTCTGGTCATCCAGTCAAAATTCGGATTTATATTTTCTGAAACTTGTTGTGCCGAAATCCGACCTCGTTCCCCCTGCAATAATTTTGCTTGTGCACCAGAATTAAAAGAAATTCCACCACCTTCATAATTATAGATATGAGCTGTAACATCACACAACACTTCATCACCGGGCTGGGTATGAACTTTAATTGCAATTTGATTGGTCATTGTTCCCGAGGGACAATATAACGCAGCCTGTTTGCCAAATAATTTAGCGACTTTTTCTTCAAGTGCAGTAACTGTGTGGTCTTCACCAAAAACATCGTCACCAACTTCTGCACAATACATAGCTTCCAACATCCCTTTAGATGGTTTGGTAACAGTATCACTTCTTAAATCTATTGTCATATTTTCTGTAAATATTTTTTTTGAACTATCATTAAACCATCTCTAACAGGTAATAGCATGTGTTCTATCCGCGAATCACTGTGAATTTTTTTATTGAATGCATCAATGGCTTTAGTGTCGGTATCCATTTTTAGGGGATCCTCAAGCACTTTTCCGCTCCACAAAACGTTGTCGGCAATGATGAAACCACCTTTGCGTACTTTATCAAAAACCAAATCATAATACGCAGCATAATTTTTTTTGTCTGCATCAATAAAAACCAAGTCAAATGATTCATTGATAGCAGGAATTATATTTAATGCATTACCTATATAATAGTTTATTTTATTGGTTAATCCGGCTTCATGAAAGTAAGCCCGAACCATCATTTCTAATTCTTCATTGATGTCAATCGTGTGCAATTTCCCGTTTTCCAGTAGTCCTTGTGCAAGGCAAATACCGGAATATCCTGTATAAGTACCTATTTCCAAAATTTGTTTCGGTTGAATCATTTTACTTATCATGCTCAACAGGTTACCTTGCATGTGACCAGAGAGCATCCGCGGCATCATCACATTGGCATGTGTTTCACGATTGAGTTTTTTTAAAATGTCTGATTCGGGCTGTGAATGTGCTAATGCATATTCTTCAATTTTTTTGTCTATAAATTCCATTTTATAAATTTTGTATTTATATATCAATGTCGTTTTTTAAGAAGCCACCGCATATATTTCGACAAGCTCAATATGACTGCCGCGAAGTCATATTGAGCTTGTCGAAGACTCTGGGCAGAGAATATACATTAGAAAATAATTTTTAAAAACGACATTGATTTATATATTGCCAGTGTTCACGCAAAGTCCGCAAAGAAAAAAATGCAAAGATTGCAAAGTTTCTTGTGTATTCATCTGCGTTATCTGCGAAATATTTTGCGCACATTAAGTAATCTGTTTTTTATTTGGTACGAAAATACATAATTGAATCGTTCATTGACGAAAAACCAGATTTGTAAGTGGTACATAACTTATTAATCTGTACCTCCGGAATTAAAAGAAGCAACTATAATTTATATATTTGCACTAAATCATGACAGTAGAAATAAAAAATAAAATTACTCAAGTCAGTTCATTTATTGATGAAGCTTTTAATGAAAAAAAAGTTTTGGATTACCATTTAATCATTCAAATTGGAATTGATAGCATTTGGGTGGCAGTGAATGAAAAAGCAAAAAACAAATATATTGCTTTTCAGAATTTTACTTTTCAGAATGTATTTGAGTTTGACGAAGTTCTCAATTTGTTCGATATTTTGGTGAAAGAGAGCCGTTTAATACCTCATAAATATGGCTCTGTTACTTGTGTTGTTGTAAATAATCTTTCCACTATAATCCCCAATCCTCTTTTCGAGAGCGATAGAAAAGAAATGTACTTAAAATTTAATGCAACGCTTACGGGAGATGAGTTGGTAGCTGTTGATGACTTAAGAAAATTGGATGCAAAAAATGTTTTTGCTTTGCCATCAGGATTAAAATCTAAACTGGAATTCCTTTATAAAAATGTTAACTACCATCATTTTTCAAGTGCATTAATTGAAGCGTTGCTTTTTCAAAATAAAAATCAAACCAGTAAAAAATTGTTTGTACATATTCAACCTACGCATTTTGAGGCGGTGGTGATAGAAGGGAAGAGTTTGATTTTTTATAATACATTCAATCATCACACTGCGGAAGATTTTATTTATTACCTCCTTTTTGTTTGTGAGCAATTGCAATTAAACCCTGAAAATATTGAGGTGGTTTTATTTGGCGAAATAGAAAAGGGGGCGGATATTTATTCCATTACACAAAAATACATCCGCAATCTGAAATTTGGTGAACGCACTGATGATGCTGATTATAGCTATCAGTTACAATCATTACCAAAACATTTTTATTTTACACTTTTTAATAGCTATTTGCAATAAATAACAAAAGCCCCTCCCGGCCTCCCCAAAGGGAGGAGAACTAACGCACTAGCCAGAATAGACAGCCTGTGCAGAGCAGTTCCTCCCCTTTGGGGAGGTCAGGAGGGGCTTCTTCAAACTCTTAAAATTTAAAGCAATGCGCATAATCAGCGGAACACACAAAGGCAGAAGAATCAATCCTCCTAAGAATTTACCGGTAAGACCAACCACAGATTTCGCTAAAGAAGGGCTTTTTAATATCCTCAATAATTCTATTGATTTTGAAGGATTGATGGTCTTGGATTTGTTTTGTGGAACCGGTAATATTACATTTGAATTTGCTTCTCGTGGAAGTATTGGTATTACTTGTGTTGATGACAGTTACCAATGCTGTGAATTTGTAAAAAAGACAATTTATGATTTTAAAATGTCTCAGGTAAATGTCATTAAGGCGGATGTTTTTAGTTTTCTAAAAAAAACTGCAAATAAATATCAACTTATTTTTGCAGATCCTCCTTATGAAATGGAACTGGAAAAATTTGAATTAATTCCGGAATTAGTTTTTAGTAAAAATCTTTTGAGTGATGAAGCTTTATTAATCATTGAACATGGTCCAAAGACAGATTTTTCCAAGCATATTTATTTTTTTGAGCATAGGAAATATGGTAATGTAAATTTTTCTTTTTTCAAAAAGACGAATGGTTAAAGGGAATTTTACTTCATCTGAAGAAAAAAATGTACAGAAAAACTAAAAAACAGTAAATTAGGGTTTGATGGCGAAAGTACTTTCATTTTATAAATTGTCATTTCTTTTATTCTTTATAGATAGTATCACTAATATTACTAAAATTAAAAAACAAATTAATGTGATTGGTGGCATTTTTCCATTCCATTTTTCTACGTTAAACCATCCTTTGATTCCAATAAAAAAAACATGAATTGAAGCCATCACATAAATTAGAACATTTTTCATTTGTATTTTTTTACTTAGCATTAAAGCAGTTAAGACTATACCTGTTAGAATACTGATATTACCAAGCAATGTGAATTTACTTCCCTCATATAACTTAGGGTAATAATTCTGCGATAATAATGAAATTGAGATGAGAATATGAATTATTGCAAATAATTTAAATCCGGAGGTATAATCGTAATAATTTTTAGATTTTTTGTCAGTAAAAAATACAAATAACAGAATAATTATCATAGAAAATGAAACAGCCTTATTCAATATAAATGTGGGTATATCAGCTATTGGTACCTCACCAAAAACATTATACCTCAAAATAGAATAGATGACTGTTGAAATAAATATTAAGGATATATTTATTTTCATTTGAATTAAATAAAATTGCTTATCTGCTTTAGACATGCTGTCTTTTATTGTTTTGTAATTC
>JAVHPR010000174.1:0-18241 GCA_036170695.1 Bacteroidia bacterium | reverse complement strand
TTATTGAAATGCGACAACAAACTTGTAAAAGTTATTTTGTCTCAATTCCTTAGTTGACAATCAAGAATGATCAATCTCAATTTCTGGATTTCTGCCTGCCACTTTTGTGATTTACTAAAATAAAAATCAACCTTGGGATTCATTCTGATACTAGATTAAGTTTTTTCATTTTCTTTATTATGCGGATCTTCCAAAGCGGCATTGAGTATATTCAATGCTTTGCATAATTCCTTATGCCATTTTATGATCTTAGATAGATGATAATGTTTAAACTGTGTTTCGTCATAATCTGGAACGATTCTGTTCATCAACATTACCTTTTCAGGTTCAGACAAAGCATCGTATCTGTCAAGCTCTTCAGGTTTCAGATCTCCCTTTTCTACCATGTTCATTATGAGTTCAAATACATTTTCCAGACTTATCGCACCCTCTTTGAGATAAATTTTATATTGGTCGATAGATACAATGTCCTCAACTTTCACTGTTGCCGCTTCTTCAGTAACAAGATTTTGTATTCGCGTCATCCTTTGTGCAGGTAAAAGTCTTACGAGTTTCCATAATCCCGTTTTCCCTTTTACTGTCAGCAATTCTTTTACTACAATAAGTTTCATAATTTTTTTTGAATTTATCATGTTCTCTCATTGTCTCTATTTCAGACAATATTTGCCTTCGATTTACGATTTAATAAATTTAAAATTCGGTCTGTCGAAATTATAATTGCCGAACAAGAAGCACTTTTCATTTTTTTTATTTCCATGAGGAGAGTTACATTTTAAACATTGTCTAAACAATTTATTTCAGCATTTAATAATTTAATAGTTCGTAATTTTCAATTATGTCAAATCCCAATCTGCCTTCTCTTGTCGTTAATTGAATTTGCTTTTTATCTTTTAATATTTCGAAGTCCGAATAGGGCAGAATAATTTTCTCTTTCCTATTTTTATATTTAATAATCAAGTTTGAAGCCCTCATGAAATTGTGGTTTCTAAATGAGCCACTTTGTCTGCCAACTTTTAATATTTCATATTTTTCTTTGGAATAAGGCTCTTCTGAATGCCCGATATAATTGATTGAAAGAATAAAAAAATTTAATATAATACCGGAAATTATAATTGTAACTATTGAAAATGCTAATACCATTATCACTCGGACCAATAGCAATTTGCTTTTAGTTAGTTTTTTAAAATTATTTTTCGAGAGAAATCTGGTTTTTATCAACACATAAATACACAATAATATTCCTGCACAAAATGAAAGCCAAAATGAAAGCAAAGAAGAATAAATAGTTGTTTTATAAATTATCCATGTAGGATATGTCAATACTCCAACAAGAACAAGTGTAATAATCCAAATCTTTTTATTGAGTAGGTCAATAGTCATATTGTTGTGTGCCGTTGTTTGTTTGTCAAATCATAATGTTACAGTTCAATTTGAATTTTTTTGTAACAGCAATAATGAACTTAGGTTGTGATACTTTGAGTTGTTTTTCCCTTAAACTACCTATCAATACAAATGTAATTATCTTAACTGTGTTGAATTAATAATATTTTCAACAGTTTCAGAACATTTGTTGAAAAATAAAAAACACCATTTGTAATCAGTTTTAAAGTGATATAAGAAAAATGTTATATTCGTAACTCTAAATACCGTATAAAAAATTTAAGAAATAAAATTCCTAGATAAATAACAGTTGTCACTTTGAAAAAAAATTATTTATATTTCTTCATTTTTGTTTTTGCATTTTGTTTTTGCAAACTGGATTTGCCTGCCCGGAGTATCAAAATTGATTCCTTAAGAAACCTTTTGGAATCAGCAAAAGTGGACACGCTTAAAGTTGAAATATACTTCAATTTGTACCAGCTTTCCGATTCGTTATTTTATGGAAATAAAGCTCTTGAACTGGCAAGGAAAATTAAAGACACCAAAAGTGAAAGTTATATATTATTCGTTATTGGTAATAAATACTATTTCCATGAAAAGTATGATGTTTCATTGGAATACTTTGTTAAAGCAATGAAAATAGCTGAAACGCATGGTTTTAAAGATTTGCTGGCAAGTATATATTTAAAAATTGGTTATATATATAGGCCTGGCGATCCTAGCATTGCTGTTGAATATTATGGAAAAAGTTTGAGCATATTTAAGGAGTACAATGATGAGCATTCGATGTCCTATTTGTATAGTGCAATTGGAAATGTATATGAAGGATTACCTGGGGGAGATGAGCCTAGAAACAACAAAAACATTGCTTTGTCTTATTATTTAAAAAGTTTAAATATTAGGTATCGATTAGGCTCTCCTGGTGAGGTTGCCGCTTCACTGAATGAAACTTCGCGTATTTATGATCAATTAGGCAGGCAAGATAAAGCATTAGAACTTCAGAAAAAAGGTTTGGCTATTGCTGAAAAAGCTAGAAGTGTAGAAAACATTGTTTACCTAAGCAATTTGATAGGACAGGATTATTTTCAAAAGAAAAATTATAAACTAGCATTGGATTATAAATTAAGAGCATTTAAAACTCTTTCTGAAAGTAAAAATCTCAATTATACTATTATGGGCGAGGTTTCCCAAAGTCTTGGATTAACTTATGCTGAATTAAAAGATTATAAAAAAGCAAGTGAGTATTTTCATCTTTTTATAGTTTGTAACGATTCTCTGAGAGCAAGGACTAATAATGTAAACTTAGATAATTTAAAACACACACTTGCTGCTGAGAGTGAAAAACAACACTTACTTGTTAAGGATGCCGAAATTGAAAAACAAAAGGCAATTGTTGATAAACAAATTATCATACGTAATACTTTTATAGCAGGATTTGTTCTTTTAATCGCCCTTGTAATATTTATTTTCAGAGTGTATCGCCAAAAACAAAGAACTAACAGAGAACTTGATATTACAAATAAAAAAATAGAGTTTGCTTACAAACTGATTAAAGAAAAAACGAATGAAATAACTGATAGCATACATTATGCATTACGCATTCAAAAAGCTACTCTTCCTCACCGAAAAGATATTTGGACAGCACTTCAGAAGAGTTTTGTTTTATACAAACCGAAAGATATTGTAAGTGGAGATTTTTATTGGTTTGCCGAAAAAGATCAAACTGTTTTTATTGCGGCAATGGATTGTACCGGACATGGTGTTCCCGGAGCATTTATGAGCATTATTGGTTCAGAAAGGCTGAATGATGCTGTGCATAACGAAAACAACCCCAGCAAAATACTTTCCTTGTTAAATCAGGGAATTAAAGCCTCTCTTCGACAATCTGAAAATGTTGAATCCACGAGAGACGGTATGGACATTGCCCTTTGTTCCATTGATTTGAAAAACAAAGTTGTGAATTATGCAGGAGCAAACCGACCTCTTTGGATTATCAAAAAAAATACAATTTGTATAGAAGAAATTAAAGCTACAAAATGTGCTATTGGAGGATTAACGAAGAGCGATCAGCATTTCGAAACACATACCATACAGCTGGAAGATGGAGATACTTTTTACATTTTTACCGATGGTTATTCTGATCAGGATGGTGGTGACAAAGGGAAAAAACTGATGACAAAAAAATTCAGACAAATACTACTCGATATTCAGGACAAAACAATGCAGGAACAGGAAGCATATTTAGAAGCATATTTTGAAAAATGGCGTGGGACAAAAGAGCAATTGGATGATATTTTAATAATCGGTGTAAGAATCTGATTCAAAAATCAGATAATTCTCCTATTACAAATTACTAATCACCAATTTTTTAGTACTTATAATTTTGCCATCAACTAAGAAGGAATAAAAATAAATTCCGGCATTCAAATCAGTCACATTGATTTTTGCTGTTCCTTGTTTTTCATTCAAATCAACTACTTTTACAGCTTTCCCCAATATATCATAAAATATAATTCCGTATTTGCTGTCGGATTCATTAATATCATAGTTAACTGATACAAATGAATGGGCAGGGTTAGGATATATATTTGAGATAATGCCTCCTTTGTTTGCTATGTCATCTAATCCGGTTGTACACAGATAACGTAATGTTATCCCTGTGGAGTCAGAAAAATTGTGGATGTTATAAAACTTATAATGTACTAATCTTGTAACACATGCTGAACCTGTAGTAAAAGTAGCGTCAAATCCATTTTCAACATAATTAACGGTATCTCCTGGATCTATTATTAATGACAAATTTGAAATGTTAGTTGCCGCTAAATAACATAATCCTCCCCAGCAAAATTGAGTTTGGTCGGCTGCATCTTTAGTGTAAATATTTCGAACAACTTTAATAGTATCGGCAATTGAGCCTGCATTCTTAACTAATATTTCAAGGGCAACACTTGAATTAGATTCAATAGGAATATCAAATACTGTGTTTGAAATTACATTTTTATTAGTATCTAATAATACGATGTTTTGACTGTATCCAAAAATAATACATGAACAAAATATTAAAGTGATAGCTGTTTTTTTCATTTGATGTATATTTTCAATAGATTGTTTCTAAGCGTTCATTCTAACAAATATAAATAATATTATTTTCATTTAATATTATTTATTGGTTTTGGTTTTTTTATTCGTCCCAATTTTATGTAACTATTCTAAGAAAAGAACCCAATTTACAAAAAACAAACATTATTTGTGGAAATGGATGCTTTGTATTAAATTCGTGACTTCACAAAATATAGCAATCACTTTATTTTAATCTTTAATTTAGCAAAAATGAAAAAAAATTTTACAAATTACAACTGCAATAGCGCTGACTTTTACTGCAATCCAAAGTAAGGCACAGGTGGTTACTGGTAGTCTTTCTGCCGACTGGACACTTACAGATATTAACGGGATAGTTCATAATTTATATTCCTACCTTGATTCAGGAAAAACTGTATTTATTGATATTTCTGCTACATGGTGTGCCCCTTGCTGGTCCTACCATAATTCGGGTGCTTTTGAAACTGTTTGGGCAGATCACGGGCCGGCAGGTTCTCCGGGGGTTAGTCCTACAACTACTAATGACTGTATGGTATTCTTTATTGAAGGTGATGGAGCAACTAATTCAGCCTGCTTACATGGTAATACTGGTTGTGTTGATGCAAACCACAACAATACTTCAAAAGGTGATTGGGTAACAGGTGTGAATCACCCGATTATCGATCCTAATTCTACCACAACACCTACAGTTTCTGCTTTTGATGATATTTATAATCTCGCTTATTTCCCTACTTGTGTTATGATTTGTCCTGACCGATCAATGACTGAAGTTGATCAATTCACTGCTACCGAACTGTATGCTGCTAAAGCGGCTTGCTCTGCTGCAACCCTTGCTGTTGATGGTGAAATGATAACATCACTTGAATATAATGTTTCACTTGCCACTTGCGATAGTGTTGCTCCAACTTTCCGTTTTGGTAATATTGGAACTACTCCATTAACATCTGCAACTATTACTGTTGATGTAGATGGCGCAGTTCAAAAAACAATTAACTGGACAGGAAACCTTGCAACTTATGAGAGCACCACTGTTACCGGGTTTAATGTAGGCTCTACAGTTGGTGGATCGCATACCATTACTGCTACTATTTCAAATCCAAATGGAGTTGCTGACCCAACATCCTCAAATAATACAACAACTGCCTCCTTCGCTTTTTATCCACCTGTTGGAGGAACTCTTATTACCGAATCATTTGAGGGTGCCGGAATTCCCACTGATTGGATTATTGTTAATGGTGGCAGTAATTCATGGAATTATACAACTCAATTTGGTTTTAATTCAGCGACTTGTGCCTTTTTAGAATTTTATTCTATTTCAAACGGTCAGGTTGATATTATGAAATTGCCTCCGATGTCATTTGCTGGTACAACCACAGCTTCTATGTCCTTTGACTATTCATATGCTCAATATAATTCATCCAGCACCGATCGATTACAGATTGATGTGTCTACTAATTGTGGAACAACCTGGACAAATAAATTTAACAAAGCTGGTGCAACCCTAAAAACTGTTCCTCCTGTTGGCAATGCGGAGTTTACTCCTTCAAGTGATGCTGATTGGATTCATCAATCAATAAATTTGAATTCTATTGCAGGTCAATCACAGGTAATAGTTAGATTTAAAGGAACATCAAATTATGGAAACAACCTCTTTATTGATAATATTAACTTTTCTAATGTTGATGTTACCGGCATTGAAGAAAACGAAATGGTTAGCGATATTAATGTATATCCAAATCCAATTACAAATAATGCTGTAGTTGATTTCAATTTAACAGAGGCAAATACTGTTTCTGTTACTATGGTTAATACTATTGGACAGGTTGTATTATCCGAAAATCTTGGTAAATTGAATGCAGGCAATCAAAACTACTCTATAAATGCTGCCTCATTATGCAATGGTTTTTATTTTTTGAACATTAAAGTTGGAGACAATACTGTTACTAAAAAAGTTGCTATCAGTAAATAATTTTTGTTTGTTTGAAATTAAAACGAAATACTAATTTGTGGATTCTTTAATATTTTATAAACTGGTTTTTCGTTTTAATTTTATTTAATATTTGGCTTGAATCTTGTGTAATTAATTGATAATAGTGTAGGTGCGGCATTTAATTATATCCTTTACATTGATGTTTTAATTTTATTTTTATGAAAAATGTAAGTACTGTTTTTTTTATTTTTTATTTTTTTACCAATATTTCCTTCGCTCAAAATTCTGAAGGAAGAACCATTCCGGCTGTTGATGTAAAAACAATAGAAGGAAAAACTGTGAGCTCCTCAAAATTTGCAAATGATGGGAAACCAATTATTGTCAGCTTTTGGGCAACATGGTGCAAACCTTGCAAAAAAGAATTGGATGCTATTTCAGAAAATTTTGAAGAGTGGAAAAAAGAAACCGGTGTAAAACTTATTGCAATTTCTATTGACGATTCCCGTAGTTCAGGAAAAGTAGGTACTGATGCGAAAAGCCATGCATGGGATTATGAAATTTATTTAGACGAAAACCAGGACTTTAAAAGGGCTATGAATGTAAATAATGTTCCTCATACATTTATTATTAATGGAAAAGGTGAAATTGTATGGCAACATAACTCGTATGCTGAAGGTGACGAAGACATTATGTTTGAGGCTCTGAAAAAAATTGCCAAAGGTGAAAAAGTAACACAGTAATTCAATTTATGAATTTTCTGGGCCGTCATCCTGAGCCTGTCGAAGGGTGCGATAGCTAGCCAAATAATTCGACCGACCTTGTATAACATACCTAAATCAAATTTTTTTATTTTGAAAACAAGAAGCATAAATAAAGGTAATTTTCAAATTTTCAAATTAACATATTTCCAAATCAGTTTAGTTTTATTTGCAATAGTCTATTGCAACCTTTCTATTGCTCAATCAAACTTAAATAATCTTAGCAATCTTAACTTAGGCGAAGTGCATGGTAATTTTCAGACAGATGCACAATATTATATTCCTGATTCTACAATTGGTGCGAATCCAGCTCCTGAAAAAATGCTTATGAATGGATTTGCCAATATACTTTATACAAAGGGGAAATTTGCTGCCGGTGTTCGTTATGAAAGTTATTTGAATGCCCGACAAGGTTTCGATTCACGATATCAGGGCTCAGGGATTCCTTACCGTTTTGCAACTTATAAATCAGATGAGTTAGAGGTAACTGTTGGTAATTTTTATCAGCAATTTGGCAATGGGTTTATACTGCGCAGCTATGAAGATCGAGGATTGGGTTTTGATAATGCTTTGGATGGTATCCGGTTAAAATACGAACCTTTTAAAGGTGTTTATTTAACAGGACTTACTGGCAAACAGCGTTCCTTCATGACTCAGGGGCCGGGTATTGTCCGTGGCTTTGATGGCGAAATTCAAATCAATGAAGCCTTTAAAAGATATGCCGATAAAAAGTTAATAATTACGTTAGGCGGAAGCTTTGTAAGCCGTTATCAAAAGGATGAAGACCAGACTTTGATATTGCCCGAAAATGTTGGGGCATCTGCCGGTCGTTTTAAAATAAGCAGAAACAATTTTGCATTTAATGGCGAATACGCATATAAAATTAATGACCCTAATGCCGCTAACTATTATATTTATAAACCGGGTAACGCTATTCTCCTTGCTGCAAACTACGCAAAAAAAGGATTTGCTGTTTCTGCAAGTGCAAGCCGAACAGACAATATGAATTTCAGATCGGATAGAACAGCATCGGTAAATAATTTGCTTATAAATTACACTCCTGCATTAAACAAGCAGCATACTTATAGTCTGTTAAGTTTTTATCCATATGCATCCCAGCCAAACGGTGAATTTCAGTTTTCAGGAGAAGTAAATTGGAAAGTCATTAAAAAAAGCGATTATAAATTAGATGTAACTTTTAACTATTCTGGATCAAATGATTTAGATACTACTCAATTAAATTCTTTTACTGACAGCACTTTACAAGGATATAAAGCAAATTCATACTTTATGGGAAAGAAAGTGCTTTTACGTGATTTTTATGTTGAAGTAAACCAAAAATTCGGAAAAAAAATCAAGGTTTCAGTAATTTATTCTTATCAGGAATATAATAATACATTCCTAAAAGGCGCATCTGATGCCGGCAGCGGAACAATTTTTTCGCACATTGCAGTGCTTGATATGACTTATAAATTAAAAACTGATAAAGCTATCAGAGTGGAGTTACAGCATCTGGCAACAAAAGCAGATAAACAAAACTGGGCATATGCATTGGCTGAATATACTATTAACACAAATTGGTTTGTTGCAGTTTTGGACCAATACAATTATGGCAATACTCATAAAGATGTGAATGGCAATCATGATAAACGATTCCACTATTATAATCTTTCAGTCGGGTACAATAAGAACGCAAACCGAATTACATTAAGTTACGGAAAACAACGTGCGGGAATATTTTGTGTAGGTGGTATTTGCAGACAAGTTCCTGCATCAAATGGCATTACATTAAGCATTACCAGCAGTTTCTAAGAAAACTAATGTTGAGTTAATTATAAAAAGACGTGATGTCATGTCGAGTTTTGACGAGACATCTTTTTTTAATGAAAAAGATTCCTCCACAAGGTCGGAATGACATACAATACGTCAAAGTAAATTTAACTTAACACTAAATTATAGTTTGAAACGTCATTGCGAATCCTCTTCGCAGAAAGGGTGAAGCAATCTCACATTATAAATGAAGATTGCTTCGATCGCGAAAAGCTCTCTCGCAATGACGATAACATTGAAATTTTGTAGAAACAAAAAGTCTTGCACTGAAAGTGCATAGTTTTGAACTAACGAACTGAAACAATATAATTACAATACCTCCACAACTTTTTCCAGTTTAATTCCTCTTGACCCTTTTATTAATATTGTCGTGTTTTTAACCGGATTTTGTTTGAGATAAGCTACTGCCTCATCACTGTTAGAAAAAGTTTTTGCATTAATTGATTTGCCTGATTCTTTAAAAAAAGGACCAACAAGTAACAAATTAGTGATATTTTTTTTATGCAATAAGGTTATTATAATATCATGTTCTTTTTCGCTATCAGCACCCAACTCCAACATATCACCCAATATCACCATTTTATTAGGCTGATTCATTTGCGCGAAATTTTCGATAGCGGCATGCATACTTGATGGGTTTGCATTATAGGCATCCAGCAATAACAAATTACTTTGTGTTTGCATCACCTGGGAACGGTTATTAGACGGGACATAATTTTCTAATCCTTGTTTGATTTGCTCACCCGAAACATCAAAATAATGTCCAATACAAGCAGCAGCTAAAATATTTTCGAAATTATAATTTCCAATTAATTGTGTTGTAATGATTGGTTTTTCATCGATACTTTGTGTATCATTTTTCGCTTTGCATTTCAACTTTACGAACGGATTACTCTCCACAAATTCACCAATATAATCAGCACCTTTGAGAGTCCCGAAAGTTATTTTATCCATTCCTTCCGATAGCTTTTGAAGCAATTTATTGTCAGCATTTACAAAAACTTTTCCTTTTTTTTGTCTGATGAAATTATACAATTCGTTTTTAGTTTTCACAACCCCTTCAAAGCCTCCAAAGCCTTCCAGGTGTGCTTTCCCGATATTTGTTATCATCCCGAAATCCGGTTCTGCAATAGCACAAAGCAAATCAATTTCTTGTTGGTGATTAGCGCCCATTTCAACAATGGCAATTTCATGTTGAGCTTTAATATTTAATAAAGTAAGAGGCACACCAATATGGTTATTCAAATTTCCTTTTGTGGCAAGTACATTATATTTTTGACTTAACACTGCATGAAGTAATTCTTTTGAAGTAGTTTTCCCGTTTGTACCAGTAATACTAATAACAGGAATTGATAGTTGTTTGCGATGATAATTCGCTAAAGCCTGCAACGTGCTTAAAACATCATCCACCAAAAAATATCGTTCATCTTCTTGTGGAGTAATCCCCCTAACCCCCTTTGAAAGGGGGAATATTTCATCTATTACCACTAATGAACAACCTGAATCCAAAGCCTGTTCAGCAAATTGATTTGCATTAAAGTTACCACCTTTCAATGCAAAAAAAATGGAATCCTTTTTTATGTCACGTGTATCAGTGCAAACAATAGGATGTTTGAGGAAATGATTGTATAGGGCAGCAATACCTGTCCCCTTAATCCCCTCTCCAAAGGAGAGGGGGAGGTTGGTGAGAGAATTGGAAGGGATTTTATCTTTTTTATTTTTCATTGTTTTTTTACGTTTCGCCTAATCACTGCCTCATCCGTCTTTCTGAAATCTTCTCCAATGGAGAGTGAATATATTTTCAATTAATGTTTTTTTATCTTTTTTTTTTAGCCTCGCCTCCTCTCTGGAGTTTATCCTGAGCTCTTGTCGAAGGAGAGGGGAGATTAAGAGGAGAGGTCCTTAGGTATTACACAAACAGGAATAGGATTTATTTTATGTTGGTTGGCTTTATTCATACGGGTATATATTTCCAAAGCTATTCGCTGGCGTTCAGTTAACATTGTAATATCTCCTGATTTTTCTAAAAATTTCATAGACCATTCCAGCTCATCATAAGTAGCACCAATCTGATCTTCATCGCTTCTGCCATCGGCAAATAAGCCATCGGTAGGTTTTGCAGCAATTATTGATTCTACAATACCTAATTCTTTTGATAAGGCAAACACCTCTGATTTCATCAAATCCGCAATAGGGCTTAAATCAACGCCACCATCACCATATTTGGTGAAAAATCCAATTCCGAAATCTTCAATTTTATTTCCGGTTCCTACTACCAACATTTTTTTATTCCCGGCAAATGCGTAAAGTGTTGTCATTCGTAGTCGAGCCCGTATGTTAGCCATTGTAAGCCTATCCTGAATCCCATTAGGTAAAGCAGCACTAAGGCTTTTAAAAGGCTCTGATAATTCAACTTCATATGAGCTAATATTGTTGAAATTTTTTTTCAACCAATCAATATGCTCATGCCCTCTGTCATACTCTGCTTTTTGTTGCTGTATTGGCATATTCAAACAAATAACATCTTTGCCAGTTTTTGCACAAAGTGTGGAGGTTAATGCGGAATCTATTCCACCTGAAATGCCAATTACAAAACCATTTGTTTTGCTTTGTTCACTGTAATTAGTGAGCCATCGAACAATGTGGTCTATTACTTTTTTGTTTTCCATTTTAACTCTTTGTCCTGAAGGTAAATTTTAACATGGTTTTTAAACTACTGTAAGTTTAATTTGCTTTGATATATTGTATGTCATTCCGACCTTGTGGAGGAATCTTTTCAAGTATTAAAAAGTTGTCTCGGTAACCCTCGACTTGACATTGCGCTATTTTTAAATTAACTCTATTATACAATTTTTTTGAAAACTTCAAGTAGAAAGAATAAATTCTGTATTATAATTTTGTCGATTGTGTTTCGCAGTTCAAATAAAAATCCCGATTCCTATAAAAGAAATCGGGATTAAATATACTAAATATTATTTTTTTAGAATAATACCCCAAGAGTTATAAGTACTGCATTTGATTTAATGCTTTGTGGCATTTTTGATAGAATAAAATCATTTGGGTTTGATGTAGAATTAAAACCGGCTGCATTAGCACGTCTTCCCAAATATTCCGAATCATTTTTAACAATACTTGAAAAACCTAAATTGTAATTCAAGCCGAACAATAATGAAGTACTTCCGGAAAAATTAAGTTCAGCGCCTAATCCAAAGTTTAAAGAGGCTGTATAAATACTTATATCCTGAGAAATATCCACTTTTGATTTACTATCCTTTGTCCCTAACGTATTGGAAACATCATTTATCACTTGTAATTCATCATTAGCTGTTGCTTTCCATCTGAAAGAATTGTTCATTCCAATTTGACCAAAATAGGTAAAAGCACCTATTTCTTTGGTTTTCATTTTTAAGGATACCGGAATAGTAAAATAGGTTGTTGAATATACCCTTTCGTTTAATTGATAGTGGGTATAGGAAGGTGAAGCGGCAAGAACCGGATCGTATTTTACAATTTTATCGTCTAAGCCAAAATAATAGTAACTAACAGTGTTTGCATTAGCCACACCCGGCCCGCCATTATTAAATTTTATTTTCCCACCATCTACATCAACCTGAAGACCGGTTTGAACAGAAACCACTTTTGCTAATCGGAATTCCATAACTAATCCACCTCCGTATCTTACAGCAGGACCGTTTGCCGACAGAATTTTACCATCAGGTTTAAACCAATTTATACTGGGTGTAACCTTCAGTCCGAAACGAAAATTTTTCAGATCGTTACCGCCTTCTTGCCCAAATACGAAATTTGTTATCAATGCTATTGCAGAAATTATAAGAATCTTCTTCATATTTTTTTATAATTTTGATGTTTAAATACTATGGATACTGTTCTGTTTTCAATGCAATATTAGGTATAATTTTTTATCATTTTTATTTTTATATGAAAAAATTCATTCTTTATTTTCTTACGGTGTTCATCCTGTTTTTTTCTTCTTGTGATGGCAATCGCATGAATGTGGACATTTCTAACATTATTATTCCTGAAGTCAAAATCAATCGATTGGAACAGGATGTTTTTAACATAGATACTACTGACATAAATACGGCAACGGAAAAGTTACTAACCAAATATGGTCATTTTTATTCCGCCTTTATATCAAGGATTATTAATAATGGTGGCTTACATGACTCTTCCTACTCAGTGCGGATAAAGCAATTTATAAGTGATAGAGATATGCGTGAAGCTTATGCTGATTGTCAGAAATCATATCCGAATAATGATTTTTTGAATGAACAATTAACAGGAATGTTTAAACATTATAAATATTATTTCCCTGAAAGAAACTTACCAAAACCAATTACCATGATGTCGGGTTTTAATTACTCAGTTGTACTCCTCGACAGTACACTTGCCATCGGATTGGAAATGTATTTGGGTACTGACAATAAGTTTTATCAAATGCTTACCCTGCCTCATTATAAAACAATGTTTATGAATAAAGAAAACATTGTGCCGGACGCTACGCGGGCTTGGATGATTAATGAATTCCCTTACAACATGAACAAAAGTGATTTTTTAAGTGAAATAACGTATATAGGAAAAATAATGTACCTGATGGATGCTTTGCTTCCAAATGTCCATGATTCCCTTAAGATTCAATATTCTCAACAACAGCTTAACTATTGTACACAAAACGAATTTAATGTTTGGAGTTACTTTGCCGCACAAAAATTATTATATACTACCGACAAGGCTGAAATAATGAAATTTACCAGCGAAGGTCCTTTCACCAGTGCCCTTAGTAAAGAATCAGCCCCACGGATTGGCTATTGGATTGGATGGCAAATAGTAAGGCAATACATGAAAAATAATCCTGATATGACCATAGAGCAATTGATGAAAGAGGTGGATGCACAAAAAATATTAAACAAAGCAAAGTATAAACCAAGGAAATAATTTGCAATTGGCAATTGCACCCAAACTGTTCCAATTAATTATTGTTTAACAAAAAAAGAACTCGATGATACTCTTCATCGAGTTCTTTTTTTTGTTAAAACTTGTGCCGAACCTTTTTTGAATTTATTTTTCTAGTTTGAAAGCAGACTTGTTTTTGTTATAAATTATTCCAATTACTTCTTTTGCTACAGCCTATTCCGGGGATTCCCTTTATACTAATGGTTTCATAGCTTAGACGACATTAGTCTTATGGAATACATTGTATTCAATAGCATAAATAAAATATATGTCGTCTAAGTTATGCATTTATTAGTAACATCAAAATATTTTCTTTGTTCTTAATCAAAAAGTTTCTTGATTAGGTTCATTTATCCTGCTGAACTTCCATAATAGTTTTGTGGCACTATTTATAAAATAATTATTCACTAATAAATAAACTTATGAAAATTAAAAGTACACTTATCGCAATGGCTTTATCTTTGGGCATTTTTGGGGCGAGGGCGCAGACGTCATGTGTAGACATGAATGGATATGTCAACTCAAAAAATCAAGGACTAACAGGGTATTATACTCTAATAAGAGGTTTTGAGGAATATGCAGCTCAAACTTATCATTATTCCGGATCAGGAAAAGTTGATCAGGTAAGGGTTTATGGACATTATCCTGGAATATTTGGTGGAGTACCATTACGTATTTCTATCTATAATGTGGACGCCAATGGCAGGCCAACTTCTGTATTGGGATTCGTTAATAGAACCTGGTGGGGTTCAGATAACACTCTAGGCTATATCAATGTAAATTTTAATAATGGTGGTGTAACAGTTAATAATAATTTTGCTGTTGAGATCGAAATCCTTAATATATGGCCATTCGGTAGTTCTTTTCAATTGCAATATACCGGTGACGGGGAAGGGCAGCTGGAAGATTTAGCATCGCTCGCCGGAACTTCAACAGGGTTCAACTGGACGAGTGCAAATGTTTCTTTTGATAAAGAGGGAGATTTTTACCTTGTTCCTACTATGAACAATTTTATCACTACCAATTTTACTGTTAATTCGCAATGTACTACTCCTTCGGCAGCTGTGGGATTTATAAACAACACAATGATGACCAAAGATAATATGTTTAATACTATCGCATTGTCAAATTATTCCGGTACAAACCATTTTTATGTATGGAATTTTGGAGATGGTTCACCTTTATCATACCTGGAAAGTCCAACCCACGCCTATTCCACTCCTGGTAATTACACTGTTACTCTTACAAGTACAATTGACGGTTGGAACTATGATTGTTCAGATTCATATTCAATGAATATTTCTGTTGGTCTTGGAATTAGTGCCACTACAATTGCAAATGTTTCATGTCACAGCGGAAATGATGGAAGTATAACAGCTGTGGGAAGTGGCGGAGCTCCTCCCTATACGTATAGTCTAGATGGCTCTGATTATCAATCAAATCCTATAATAGGTGGGTTAGAAGCAGGTAATTATACCTTGTATATTAAAGATGAATTAGAGTGTACACAATCATTGCCATTTTCAATTTCTGAGCCTGTCGCAATTGTTTTTTCATCCACAGGAACAACTAATTCAAGTTGTGGAAATGCTGATGGATCGATTCTTATTCTTGCTATTGGCGGAGCGGGAAGTATGCAATATAACTTGAATTCCGGATCTTATCAGAGCAGCGGTTCATTTTCAAATCTAAATTCCGGATCTTATACTGTAATTGCTAAAGATGCGAATGGATGTACAAATTCACTTGTTATTAATGTGAATGATTTAGGTTCTCCTGAACTAAATATAATGAGTACTACCAATGTAAGTTGTAATAATGGCAATGATGGCAGTCTGATTCTTCTGGCTACCGGTGGTTCTGGTGTATTACATTATAGTATCAATGGCGGAGCTAATTATCAGACAAGTGGTTCCTTTCCTGCTTTAGTAGCCGGAGCATACGCTTTGTTAGTAAAAGATGCTGCTGGTTGTATTAGTGGTACAAGTTTAAATATAGCCCAGCCCTCAGTAATTGAATTTGATGCAATATCAAGTCCTGCTACCTGTTATGGAGGAAATAATGGGGCAATTACTATCTCTTCTGTAATTGGAGGCATAGGAACATATACCTATAGTATTAATGGCACCAATTATCAGTCAGGAGCATATTTTCAAGGTTTAATTGCAGGAACATATACCGTTTATGTGAAGGACGTTGCTTCATGTATTAAAACAACTAATGTGGCGGTTGGTCAACCTACTGCTGTTTCTGCAACTATTACTTTAGCAAATGAATCATGTAATTTTTCAGATGATGGAACTATTACAATTGTTGGAGCCGGAGGTTCAGGTAATTATACATATAGTATTAACGATCACGAATTGCAACCATCCGGAATATTTTACGGCCTTCAGGCTGGTATCTATAAAATCAGGGTACAAGATGGCTCTGCATGTCCTTACATAACATATGTAACTATAAATCAACCACCTGTGATAGCTGCTACCAGTATAACCGGCAACTCAACCTGTGGTAATAGTAATGGAAGTATTCTCATTACTGCTACAGGTGGTTCCGGAGCAGGATATCAGTATAGTCTTGATGGAGAAACTTTTAATTCAACAGGCTCATTTACAGGAAAACCTTCCGGAACATATTATATATATATAATTGATAGTTCAGGATGTATAAATGTAGCTTCAGCTACAATTATTGATTCTAACGGACCAGTTTTAACCAGCACAAGCCACACAAACGTTTCCTGTAATGCTTTAAATGATGGAACAATTACAATTAACACTGTAACAGGTGGAACAGGAACCCTGGAATATACTCTTAATGGCGAAAATTGGAAAACCTTAAATACATTTACAGGCTTATATGCTGGAACTTATACAGTTATGGTGAGGGATGCAAATGGTTGTACAGGAACAGAATCTATTACATTAACTGAACCCAATGGATTCATAATAAATACAACGGTTATTGATGTTCTTTGTAGCGGATATACTTCCGGGGCTATAAACATTACTGCTGCCGGAGGTGCCGGTACAATGGCATACAGTATTAATGGTGGATTAACTTTTCAATCAAGTGCTGTATTTAATAGTTTGTCAGCAGGGATATATGACGTAATTGTGCGTGATGCAGCCGGTTGCAAAGGCGTTAAGGAAGTTGAAATTGTTGAGCCGGAAGCTATAAATATTATTGCAGGGATACTAAACGTTAGTTGTTTCGGATTGAATAATGGTGCACTTACAATTTATGCAAGTGGTGGAACAGGTTCATTCCATTATAGTATTGATGGTTCCACCTACCAAAGTTCAAATTTGTTTTCAGATTTAGACGGTGGAACATATACTGTTTATGTGAAGGATGCGAATAATTGTGTTACAACTAAACATGTAACAATTACAGAACCATCTTTAATTATACTAAATTCAAATATTACAAATGTTGCTTGTAAAGGAGGGAACGGCGGCGTGATTGATCTTTCTGTTTCTGGTGGAACGGGCGGATTAAATTATTCCTGGTCTAATGGATTCATAACAGAAGATGCTTTCAATCTTTCAGCAGGGGTTTATTCCGTGATTGTATCTGATGTACAAGGTTGTTCAAAATCAAATACATATTCTGTTGTTGAACCATTATTCCCGCTTATTATCAATGGCATAGTAACTGCTGCAAGTACAAGCATCGCTACTGATGGTGGTATTGACATTGTTGTTAATGGTGGTACACTTCCATATTACTACACTTGGTCAAATTCTTTTACAACCGAAGATATATCATCACTGCCTGTTGGAGTTTATGGCATAAGCGTAACTGATGGACACAGTTGTACAACGTCAAATGTCTTTACAGTAACTGGTCCTGTTGGTATTACCACTTTAAATAGCGCGAATGGCAATATTTTGATTTATCCAAACCCTGCAAATGATAGAGTTTTGATTGAAAGCAATGGTTTAATAATTCAAAAATTAAAGGTGATGAATGTGCTTGGTCAGGTTGTTTATGAAGCGGAACCTAAAAATGTGAAGGTTGAAATAAATACCACAACATTTGAACAAGGAGCATATCTTATTCAGATTTATACCGAAAATAAGATTGAAACAAGAAAGGTAAATATAATTAAATAACAGTTTGTTGCTGATAGAAAAAGAAGCGTCCTGTAACAGAGCAGGGCGCTTTTTTTAATTCAAGACCCCATGTAATAAATATAATCATTTTAATATTATAAAAATTGCTTATCTGCTTTAGACATGCTGTCTTTTATTGTTTTGTAATT
>JAVHPR010000173.1:0-18300 GCA_036170695.1 Bacteroidia bacterium | reverse complement strand
AAGGTGTTTTGTCTTATATTGATAAGAAAGGCAAAACACCTTCGTAACTAACATACGCTAAACCATCATAGAAATCAGCAGCGTAATCACAACCTTGATAAACAACAATTTTACCTGTTTTATCAATAAATTGCCATTTTGCATCTTTAAAACTGCCTATCACCCATGGTGATGTGCTAACACAGGCTACGCCATCACTAAAAGGATAGGCTCCGGTATAAATTGGATTAACGATCATTTTTCCTGTTTTGTCAATGAACCCGTATTTCCCTGTCTTATATGTACCAACCCGGACACATGCCAGACCATTGGAAAATGTGAAAACTTTATCGAATTCGCATGCTATCAAAGGTTTCCCTGTTTTATCAATATAACCCCATTTCCCTGTTTTTTGATCTCCAATTCTTACATTGGTTAATCCTTCTGAAAATTCAAATGTTTCATCGTATTTAAAAGGAATTATAACTTGTCCGGTTTTATCGATGAAGCCCCATTTTCCTTGTTTTTTTACGCGAGCCAGACCTTCTTTAAAATCCCACGCTCCATCAAATTCAGGCTTAATAATAATGTTGCCGGTTTTATCAATATAAGCAAAATGCAGTCCTATTTGCATACGAGCTAATCCTTCAGAAAATTTATAAGCATGTTCGCATTTGGGTTCTATAATGGTTTTCCCTGTTTTATCGATATACCGGTATTTAGAATCTTGTTTAACACACGCTAATCCTTCAGAAAAATAACCATCTGTTTTATCTTCATACTGAGCGGGTATAACTATTTTTCCCAGCGCATTAATAAATCCATATTTACCGCCTTGCTTGACAACAGCCATTTCTTCGTGAAATCTTTCGGCATATTCAAATTGAGCCGGAATAACTACTTTCCCGGTTTTATTGATGTAACCATATTTGCCTCTATCTTTAAAAGGATAAAGTGATTCTTGCGATTTAATTGTAGATTGGCATAATAAACCAATCAAGACCAATGCTGCAAATCTGATGTTAAGAGTTATTGATTTCATGTTTTTATTGGTTAAATTTTATGTAAATATCTGAAAATAATCCGGAAACTTGAAAATTAAATAATTGATTCGATTTCGAAAACTAATTTAAGTAATAGTTGACACTAATTTCACTAATTAAATGGGCTGATCATCAATTTCATTTTATTAAAATAATTCATGCAATTCATTTCAAAAACTCTTTTCAGAGGAGACCTCATAATTTGAAAACTAACTATTGTCATGTCAATCGTGAAATATCCTAAAGTCATGCTGAACTTGTTTCAGCATCCATAAGATTCCGAAACAAGTTCGGAATGACCAACAATGCGACAAAACAAACTTGACTTGACACTAACTATGTTCGTGCTCATATTATCAAATTGGCACATTCAATTTTTACGACATTCTTGTCCTCTTCAATAAATAGGGCATTAATACATTCTCAAAACCTTGATTAATATCCGTCTCTACAAAATCAATTTTATATTGGCCACATTTCAACATAAGTTCTTTTTTGTATTCAACCATAGAAGTTTGGTAGGTGTTTTTAATTTCGTTGGGGTTTAATTTTATTTCTTCTGCTGTTTCCATGTCAATAAAGCGGTATGGGCGGTTATCAAAATCAAAATCCAATTCTTTTTCTTTATCGGTAACATGAAATAAAATCACTTCATGTTTTTTATGTTTTAAATGTTGTAATGCAGAAAACAATTCTTCCGAATTTGCTTTAGAGTCCATCATATCACTGAAAATAATTACCAGCGATCGTTTATGAATAGCTTCAGCAATTTGATGTAATGCTTCGATAGCAGATGTTTTTTTTTGAACATTTACATCATGTGGTTGTATTAGTTTTTCCAGTTCGTGAAAAAGCATTTTATGATGTAATGAGCTTGATTTTGCAGGAGCGAAAAAATCAATTTTGTCAGAAAATAAAGTCATTCCAACAGCATCGCGCTGGCGTTTCAATAATTCAATTAATGCCGCGGCACAATAAACAGAAAAAGTAATTTTGTTTTGCTTGGTGCTTTTATCATCCAATACCGGAAAGTACATGGATGATGAATTGTCAATGATTAAATGGCAACGCAAATTGGTTTCCTCTTCGTAACGTTTGATAAATAATTTATCGGTACGTCCGAAGAGTTTCCAATCAATATGTTTGGTTGATTCGCCTTTGTTGTATAATCTGTGTTCGGCAAACTCCACGCTAAAGCCATGAAACGGACTTTTGTGAAGACCGGTTATAAAACCTTCCACCACCTGTCTGGCAATTAACTCCAGATGAGTAAACTGCTGCAAGGGCTGTTTGTTGATTGTATTCAAGGAAATTAATTAAAAATTAATTTAACAATTATACAGTAGGCAATTAAATAATGTTGCAATTATGCAATTGTACAGTAGGCAATTAGTGATTCGTTAAATTGTAAAATTGCCTACTGATAAATTGTAAATTAAATTTAATTACCTACCGCTTAATTGCATAATTGATAAAATGCCTACTAAAAAAATTGCCTACTGCTTAATGGTACAATTGATAATTTAACTAAAGAAGTGCTTTTAATTTAGCATCTAATACTGATTTTGGAACAGCTCCAACTTGTTTGTCAACTACTTTTCCGCCTTTGAAAAATAATATTGTTGGGATATTACGAACGCTAAACATTGCGGAAATACCCGCATTGTTGTCAACATTTACTTTGCCCACTATAGCTTTTCCTTCATAATCCTTTGCTAATTCCTCTACTACAGGGCCTACCATACGGCATGGTCCGCACCATTCTGCCCAAAAGTCTATTAATACAGGTTTGTCCGATTTTGTAACTAACTCCTCAAAGTTAGCATCTGTGATTTCTATTGCCATAATTTTTTTTTTGAATGATTGATTTTATGAATGAAGATTTTTTAAAATAGTGATATAATTATAATTGTGTTCTGTAATGTCAAATGATTTGCCAATTTGTTTTTTTATGACATGATGGCACTTTTAAGTTGTCACCCTGAATTTATTTCAGGGTCTAATAACGAAATGATGAAAACAAACTCAGAATTTCTTTCCGAAATATTTTAATCAATCCCTGTTTCAACTAAATTTTTCATATCAGGATTAATTGATTTAATTAGATTTATTTTCCAATCCCTATGCCATCTTTTCAATTGTTTTTCCCGTTTTATTGCCTGTTCTATGTCAGGTATTAATTCAAAGTATACCAAGTCAACTAAATTATATTTGCTTGTGAATATTGAACCTTTACCACTTCGATGCTCAGCAACACGTTTTTCTAAATTATTTGTAACCCCAATGTAGAAGGTAGTTCGGTTTTTATTCGAAAGTATATAAACATAACCATTTTTAAGCATATTGCATTTTGATTTTATTTATAGCCATCAATTATGAGATGCTGAAACAAGTTCAGCATGACCTTTTAGCCTATTATCATATTCATTGTTTTGCAGGTCTTAGAATTAATTCAACTTATATTCCAAATGGTGTAAAGCAAGTAAATCAAGCAAATCATTATTTGGATTAATTTTTATTTTTTTTGAAGGAAGCAAAACGGCATTATTCTCCTCATCATAAACTTTAAACTTTAGTGTACAATTGCGCGGCTGAGCAGCAATATTAGCGGTTAATATTTCATTAAACTTGTTAATGAATTCGTCCGATAAGTCTTTTATTGGTAAATGGACTGTAATGCTTCTGGCCAATTTATCGCGTAACTCCGACAGCAATTGTATATTACCTACTTTAAATTCAAAATTGCCTGAATTTTTAAATCGTTCGGAGATTTTGCCTTTCACATATAAAAACAATCCATTAATCATGTAGGGCTTAAATTTTACATAGTCTTCCCCAAAAAAGGCTAATTCGGCCGATTCCCGATAATCTTCAACCGTAATTTTTCCCCATGGATTTCCGGTTTTTGTCACTCCGTTATGAACACTCGTAACAATCCCCCCAAATACAAGGTCTTTATTTTTATTCTCTTCAACTTTTTTAATATCGGTAACTGAATGATAGCAGAAGTTTTCAATTTCTAATCTGTAAGTATCTAATGGATGTCCTGAAATAAAAAATCCGACTACTTCTTTTTCATTCTTTAATTGTTCCAGATTGTTCCATGCTTCACAAACCGGGATTTTGGGTTCCGGCATATCTGCTTCGGTTTCATCCCCAAACAATGATACCTGTGCAGAATTAATCCCTTCCTGATGTGAGTTCCCGTAACGAATAATTTTTTCAAGGAAATTAATGTTGTCATTGCCATCCGTGAAAAAATAAGTAGCGCGGTGAATATCAAAAGAATCCAAACCACCTGCATGAGCAAGACTTTCAAATGTTTTTTTGTTGGCTGCACGCAAATTTATCCTACGGACAAAATCAAAAATATTTTTGTAAGAGCCATTCGTCATTCGCTCTTCAACAATGGACGCAACTGCCGCTTCGCCAACTCCTTTAACGGCGCCCATTCCAAAACGTATCTGGCCGCTTTTGTTTACTGCAAACTGGTACTGACTTTCGTTTACATCAGGTCCTAGTACCGGAACTCCCATACGTTTGCACTCATCCATAAAGAAAGTAATTTTATCGATATTACTCAAATTGTGGGTAAGCACTGCTGCCATATATTCGCCAGGATAATGTGCTTTTAAGTATGCTGTTTGATAGGCAACAAAGGCATAACAGGTTGAATGGGATTTATTGAAAGCGTATTGCGCAAACTTTTCCCAATCGGTCCAGATTTTTTCCAATTTAGGTGATGGCAGTCCTTTTGCCTTTGCACCATCCATAAACTGCCCTTTCATTTTATCGAGGGTTTTCCTGTCTTTTTTACCCATTGCCTTGCGCAACACATCGGCATCACCTTTCGAGAAGCCTGCTAATTTTTGCGATAACAACATTACCTGTTCCTGATAAACAGTAATACCGTAGGTATCTGCTAAATATTCTTCCATTTCGGGAAGGTCATATTCAATTGGTTCCCGGCCATGTTTACGGGCAATGAATTTTGGAATATATTCGATTGGCCCCGGACGATACAAGGCATTCATGGCAATTAAATCGGCGAATTTGTCGGGTTTTAAACTGATCAAATGTTTTTGCATGCCGGCACTTTCAAACTGGAATGTGCCGTTGGTATCGCCATGCTGATAAAGGTTAAATGTTTTTTGATCATCTAAAGGAATGTCGTCTATTATCAAATCTTCTCCGTGGTTTTCCTTAATAAGTTTTAATGCATCACGAATAATCGTAAGTGTTTTCAGGCCAAGGAAGTCCATTTTTATTACCCCTGCATCTTCAATCACCCTACCATCATACTGTGTGATATACAAGTCTGTTTCTTTTGATGCAGCAATGGGAACAATTTCTGTTAGATCTTTTGGCGCGATGATGATTGCGGAAGCATGAATGCCGGTGCCTCTCACCGATCCTTCAAGTATCAAAGCTTCTTTCAGCACTTTTGCCTGAAGATCATTTCCTGCATATATAGCACGCAGTTTTTTTACATCCTCCAGGTCTTCTTTTGTCAAGCCTTCTTTTTCTTCAAGGCTTGCATCACCTGTTAATGGAGCTTTTAAAACACGTTTTAATTCAATTCCCGGTTTGTCCGGAACTAATTTGGTGAGCAAATTGGAATCCTGTAAAGGCAAATCCAGAACACGTGCAACGTCCTTAATGCTTATTTTGGCTGCCATAGTGCCATAGGTGACAATTTGTGCGACCTGGTTTTTTCCGTATTTCTCAACCACATAATCAATTACTTTTTGACGACCCTGATCATCGAAATCGGTATCAATATCGGGCATTGATTTACGATCGGGATTTAAGAAACGTTCAAATAGTAAATTATATTTTATCGGATCAATATTAGTAATGCCAATGCAATAGGCGACTGCAGATCCAGCTGCAGAGCCACGTCCCGGGCCAATAAAAACGCCTATGTCGCGGCCGGCCTTAATAAAATCGGCTACAATTAAAAAGTAACCGGCAAAACCCATTAACCTTATCGTACTCAATTCGAAGTTGAGGCGCTCCTCGGCTTCCGGGGATATGTCTATGTAACGTTTTTTTGCACCTGTAAACGTTAAATGATGTAAGTAATCATCTTGAGTTAAGAAAGTGGTTGGTATTTGAAAATTCGGCAACATAATATCCTGCTTGAGTTTTAGCGGTATTATCTTATCAACAATTTCGTTTGTATTGTCGATAGCTTGAGGTAAATCGCTGAATAATTGACTCATTTCAGCTGTATTTTTAAAATAGAATTGGTCGTTATAAAATGCAAAACGTTTACCTTTTGATGAAATTGAATAATCATCGGCAAAATCTTTCATGGTAGGCGTACTTTGCTTTTCGCCGGTATTGATGCATAATAAAATATCATGCGCATTTGAATCAGCCTGGTCAACATAGTGTGAATCGTTGGAGGCGATTATTTTAACATTATACTTTTTTGCAAACCGCAGTAGGACTTCATTTACAGTATTTTGTTCTGGAATATTATGACGCTGTAATTCAATATAAAAATCGTCGCCAAAAATATCCAGCCACCATTTAAATTCTTTTTCCCCTTCCGCTTCGCCTTTTTTTAATATAGTCTTTGGTACCGAAGCCCCCAAACAGCATGTGGTTGCAATTAACCCTTTATGGTATTGTAAAATTAATTCCTTGTCAATACGTGGATATTTACCATATAAACCTTCCATATAACCCAAAGAACAGAGCTTCACAAGGTTTTTGTATCCTTCGGCATCCTTTGCTAATAATAGCTGGTGGCTTCGAATATCCTTATCTTCCTTTGTAAACTGGTGCTTGTTACGGTTCTCAACTATGTAGAATTCGCAGCCTACTATCGGTTTTATTTTATTAGGATTTTCGGGGGTATTATGTTTTGCGGCTTCTGCTACAAATTTGAATACTCCAAACATGTTGCCATGATCGGTAATAGCAAGGGCGGGCATATTATCATTTACCGCTTTTTTGTAAAGTGATGAAATATCGGCAGCACCATCCAATAAGGAGAATTGAGTATGTACGTGTAAGTGGGAAAAGTTCATTTTAGGTTACGGATATCGAATGTTTACGAATTTACGAAATTGGGTCTGTTAAATTGCCTACTATTAAATTGTCAAATTCATTTTAGCGGGGTTGTAAATTTAGCGAATTAATACTATTGTTTATGACATGTTGAAAAGATGTGAAAAAGAAAATGATTTAACTATGTTCAGGAAAGAAAAGTGGATGAATTCATCGATGAATGGAGAAAAATCAATATAAATCTTCAAAACACGAAAACTCAAAAAAGATTTGATGTAATTTCGCGTTTTTGCATTCTGGAAAAAAAAGTAGAATATTCTACAAAATAATGATGAACAAAACCGGACATTAGCAAAAAAAACTGGAAACTAAATTGATTTTTTTTAACATAGATACTGAAAAACTAATCCAGCAACTCACTTATAATGTGAAAGATCCGCTATTGTTCAATAGTGGGTTTTTCCTTTTCTTCTTTTGTATATTTCTTTTAGGTTACCAGTTTTTGTATAAGCACAAATTAAGTCGGGTTATTTATTTTACTATTTTTTCCCTTTACTTCTTTTATAAGGCCTGCGGATTTTATTTTGGATTCATTTTATTATCGGCTGTTGTTGATTTTAACCTTGCAAACTGGATTTATACAGCTAAAACTCCGGCGAAAAAAAAAGCGATACTTATTTTTAGCATTGCAATCAATTTAGGATTGCTTTTTTATTTTAAGTACACCAATTTTTTTATCGAGATCATTAACGATTTTACTGCCGGGGAAATAAAACCATTGAATCTTATTCTTCCGATTGGCATTTCATTTTACACATTTGAAAACCTAAGTTATACTATTGATGTTTATCGGGGAAAATTCAAGCCTGTCCAAAGTTTTCTGGATTATTGTTTTTTTCTTTCATTCTTTCCAAAGTTAGTAATGGGGCCTATTGTCAGGGCTTCTGATTTTATTCCGCAAATCAGGAAAGATATTTATATCTCAAAAGAAGATGTTTCAATGGGTTTGTATCTTATTGTTGGTGGGCTTTTTAAGAAGGTTGTTATCTCTGATTATATTTATGTAAATTATGTTCAATACATTTTTGATGATCCCGCTCGTCATTCAGGTATTGAGTGTTTATTAGGTGTTTATGGTTATGCAATGGTAATTTACTGCGATTTTTCGGGATATTCCGATATGGCAATAGGTATGGCGAGGTGGATGGGCTTTACTGTTAATGAAAATTTTAATTCTCCTTACCAATCAAGCAGTATCACGGAGTTTTGGAGAAGATGGCACATTTCATTGTCTTCCTGGTTGAAAGACTATTTGTACATTTCGCTTGGCGGAAACAGAGTAGGGAAGTTTCGGCAATATTTCAATTTGATGATAACAATGCTTTTGGGGGGATTGTGGCATGGTGCCTCGTTTAATTTTATTGTTTGGGGTGGTATGCATGGATTGGCTTTAGCTTTTGATAAATTACGTTTAAGTTTAAAAATCAACCTTCATCCTTCAAAATTGGTTAAGGTGCTGGGAGTAGTAATTACTTTTCACTTTGTGTGTTTCTGTTGGATTTTCTTTAAAGCATCCTCCTTTCATGATGCAGGAATTATCATTACGCAAATTTTTACAAATTTTAATTCCTCTGCATTCGTACCAATGTTATCTGCTTATGGAACAGTGTTCGGTGTGATTTTACTGGGTTATGTTATTCATTTTATTCCTAAATCATACGAATATTTTTCAGTAATGCTTCTTTCAAAAATAACACTGCTTGGACGTATTATTATACTGTTAATTTTTATTTGGATTGTGATTCAGGTAAAACAAGCCGATCAGGTAATGCCAATTTATTTACAGTTTTAAGGCAAAAATAGTTCATATTTATTTTAAATTAATACCGTAAATTGAAAATGTAATTTTTAATTTACGGTATTAATTTGTATCTTTGTTTCATGTTAAAACGTAAAGCCGAATTACATTTATCAGAATTAATTAGTTATTTCCCTGTCGTTGCTATTGTCGGGCCCAGGCAGGTAGGGAAAACTACATTAGCGAAATTGCTAATTAAAAAGATAAATAAATCTTCTATTTACCTTGATTTGGAGTTAAGCTCTGATTATAACAAATTATTGGATGCACAATTATTTTTAGAGCAATATCAGGATAAATGTGTGATTATTGATGAAGTTCAACGGATGCCTAAATTGTTTCCTTTGCTACGTGCATTAGTTGATAAAAAGAGAGTGTCTGCGCGTTTTTTACTATTAGGTTCAGCATCACCTGATTTGATTAGGGATAGCTCGGAATCGCTTGCCGGAAGGATTGCTTATCATGAGTTAGCACCCTTTAATTTAACTGAAATCAGAAATAAAACGATTGCTAATTTGTTGTGGTTAAGAGGTGGTTTTCCCGATGCCTTATTAGCCCCAACGTCCAACTTATGGCAAAAATGGCTTGATAATTTCATTAAAACATATATCGAAAAAGATTTACCCTTGCTTGGCTTGTCAGCATCACCAATACTTACACAACGCTTATGGACAATGCTTGCTCATTATCACGGGCAGGAACTTAATTATTCGAAATTAGCCAAAGCACTCGAAATTACTGCACCTACTGTAAAATTATACATTGATTTTTTAGAAAATGCATTTCTGATTCGCAGGCTTCAACCATATAGCGCGAATGTCAAAAAACGGTTGGTGAAATCCCCTAAAATATATATTCGCGACAGTGGTTTATTGCACCACCTTAATGCAATTCATTCGTATGATGATTTATTCAATAACATACTTATTGGTAACTCCTGGGAAGGTTATGTAATAGAACAAATAGCACAGCTTTTGCCCGACACCTTGAAATTATTCTTTTATCGAACTAATGATGGCAGCGAAATAGATTTAGTATTTGTAAAGGCGAACAATGTAGTTGCAACGGCAGAAATAAAATACACTTCTACACCGTCTTTATCGCGAGGGAATACCATTTCAATTGTAGATTTGAATTCAAAAAATAATTTTATTATTACGAACAATAGTGATGATTATTTGTTGAAAGAAAATACACGGGTTTGTTCTCTGAAAGCATTTTTAGATGTGTATTTAAGTTTAATCGATAAAAAACAATACCGTAAATTGAAGATTTAATTTTTAATTTACGGTATTAATCTTTGTGGCATTACTCACTCTTTTTTACCTTTTTCAATGAAAGCATATTCATTGAATTAGGAAGCAATCCGCTGATATTATTATGTACCAATCGTACTACCTGATCATAATATAATGGGACAATTGGCGCATCCTCAATTAAAAGTTGATCCATTTGGCGATAATAATTATAACGAATGGAATTATTTAATTCCGTTTGCGCTTTTTCATATAATAAATCAAATTCCTGATTGTTATAATGTGTATAGTTAAAACCTTTTGGACTCCAGTTTTTACTGTAAAATAATGACAAAAAGTTTTCTTCATCCGGATAATCGGCTATCCACGATTTACGGAAGAAATTAATTTTTGCATTGGCGATAGCATCAGATAATACAGAGGCTTTTTGAACATCAATTTTAATTCTGATTCCGAATTCACCTAGTGACGATTGAATATATTCTGCAACCTCTAAATACAACTCTGTAGTTGCGAGAGAAATTTCCGGCACTCCTTTCCCATCAGGGAAACCGGCAGAAATCAATAAAGCTCTTACTTTATCAGGGTTGTATTCATAACCTTTTACTTTGCTGGTGTCAAAAGAAGGTAAACCGAATGGGATAAATCCTGCAGTTGCTGGAATGCCAAGGTTCCTGCGTAAATATTTCATCATTTTTTTACGATCAAAGCCACAATTAATTGCCTGGCGAAAAGCTTTTAATTTCACGGGCGATTTTTTTACAATTTCCAGATTTTCATCTATCAAAAAGCCTAAATAGTCGGTTTTTAAATAAGGCATGGTTTGTATCTTAAATTTGCCGGTATAGCTTTCTTTCAAAGTGCCTTCAGGTGTTAATACTTCATCAGCATTTATTGCATCAACGCCGGAAACCATATCGATATTACCTTTTAAAAATTCAAGGAAAGACGTTTCTTTATCTTTAATAAATGATATTGAAACGGCATCCAGATAGGGTAAACGATTTTTACCTTCAAATTCAAAATAATTCTCGTTTTTTACGAGTACCATTTTCGAACCTTCTTCCCATATTTTTAATTTGAATGGACCGGTACCAACCGGATTGTTTCTGAAATCCTCACCATAATGTGTCACTATTTCCTTTGGAATAACCGAAAAATACTTCATCGTTAAAATTCTTAAAAATGGAGTGAAAGGTCTGGAAAGGTGAACAGTAAATGTACTGTCATTCATTGCTTCAAAACCATTATTAGTGTGCATGTCAACATTTGAAAGTAGTGAAGTTGCGCTTGAAACAGTTGCGTCAGTCAAGCGATTAAAGCTGTAAACGAAATCGCTGGCTATAACTTTACGGCCTTTACCATTAACAAAATATTCGTTATCGTTAAAAAATACATTGTTATGTAAATTGAAGGTGTAGGTTAAGCCATCTTTTGAAATATTCCAGGATTTTGCAATGGAAGGCTCAACAAGCAAGGAGTCGTTCATTTGAACCAACCCGTTGTAAAGTTGATTGATTATCCAAATGTTCTCAAATGAGCGTGCCGCTGCCGGATCGAGGGAAGATATCCCGGCCATTTCATTATATTTAAAAACGGATCGTTGTGCTTCCTTTTTTTTATCTCCCTGAGCGCATGAAATAAATAAAAACACCAATGAAAGTGGGATAATTGAAAGGTAAAATGTTACGGGGCGTATGGTAGGTTTTAAAATGGAAATAGAATGTCTTATGAAACTCCATTTTTCATTTTCCATTTTCCATTTTTCATTAAATGATAATTGCTTTTTCATAAATAATGCGAATCAATTGGAGGTTTTCTCAAAATGGGTATTGTCACCCTGAGCCTGTCGAAGGGTGTGCGATAGCTTGCCCATATATTTCGACAGGCTCAGCATGACCTACACACACAACATTTATTACAATAATAGACAGGTCAGTTTTTTCAAGTTCAAGTTTAAAGAATCATTTTGCATAAAAATATTCAAATTCATTCAATTACCAACAACTTTTAAACAAAATCTTACATCTCATATCTCATATCTTCTATCTTTGCACATATGCAAGAAACGATTTTAATACTAGATTTTGGTTCGCAATATACACAGCTGATAGCACGTAGAGTAAGAGAGCTTAATGTTTATTGCGAAATTCATCCCTTCAATAAAATTCCTGAAATTACAAAGGATATAAAAGGAGTAATACTTTCGGGAAGCCCTTTTTCGGTCCGCGATCCTAATTCACCTAACCCCGATTTATCTGCTTTTAAGGGTAAATTGCCATTGTTAGGAGTTTGTTATGGTGCGCAGCTGATGGCTCAGAATTTTGGTGGGGAGGTATTGCCATCAAAGCACCGTGAATATGGTCGTGCTAATTTGTCGTTTGTAAAAGAAAATAATGAGCTATTCAGAGGGGTAAGTATTAATTCGCAAGTATGGATGAGTCATGGTGATACCATTACTATAATAGCTGAAAATTATGAAATTATTTCAAGTACAAAAGATGTAAAGTATGCCGGTTACCAGGTAAAAGGGGAACAAACATACGGGATTCAATTTCATCCTGAAGTAGTGCATTCTACAGAAGGAGCTATTTTGCTGAAAAACTTTTGTGTCGATATTTGTGGCTGCTCTCAAAACTGGACTCCTGATTCATTTGTGGAGACTTCGATTAATAATTTAAAACTGAAAATTGGTGAAGATAAAGTAGTTTTGGGTTTAAGCGGGGGTGTTGATTCCAGTGTAGCAGCTGTATTATTGCACAAAGCGATTGGCAAAAATCTATACTGTATATTTGTTGATAATGGTTTGTTGCGTAAGGATGAATTTGAAACTGTGCTGGAGTCCTATAAACACATGGGATTGAATGTAAAAGGTGTGGATGCAAAGGAACGCTTTTATAGAGCGCTTGCAAATGTTAGTGATCCTGAGAAAAAAAGGAAAGCAATCGGCAAAGTATTTATTGATGTATTTGATGATGAATCAAAACGAATACAAGATGTAAAATGGCTTGCACAAGGCACCATCTATCCTGATATTATTGAGTCGGTATCTGTAAATGGTGGAGCCTCGGCAACAATAAAGTCGCACCACAATGTGGGAGGTCTACCCGATTTTATGAAATTGAAAATTGTTGAACCTCTTAATACTTTATTTAAGGATGAAGTAAGAAGAGTAGGTAAATCACTTCATATTGATGATGCTATTCTAAGTCGTCACCCTTTCCCCGGACCCGGGCTTGCAATAAGGATATTGGGTGATGTTACCCTTGAAAAGGTAAGAATATTGCAGGAAGTGGATCATATTTTTATTGATAATTTAAAAACATCGGGCTTATATAAAGAAGTTTGGCAGGCTGGTGCAATTTTCCTTCCTTTGCAAACGGTTGGTGTGATGGGGGATGAACGTACTTACGAAAATGTTGTAGCTTTGCGTGCTGTAACTTCTACAGATGGCATGACAGCCGATTGGTGTCATTTGCCTTATGAGTTTTTAGGAAAAGTGTCAAACGAAATAATAAATAAAGTAAAAGGCATCAACAGGGTGGTGTATGACATCAGCTCTAAACCGCCTGCTACCATTGAGTGGGAGTGAAAGGCAGTATAAAGGTTATTAGGATGTTAATAATCGTATAAAGTAAAATATAAAATGAAATTCAAAATAAATAAACTTTCTTCATCACTTCATTTATCACGCATAATGTATTTTACTTTATGCTTTGTGCTTTTTTCTTCCCTTGTTTCTTATTCACAGGAAAGCCCATCAGGTGGCATCCTGAAAAGTAAAAACGTAACAACAATTGCTGGGGCCAAATTTTATTTGCATACAGTCGAAAAGGGGCAAACACTTTTCGCTATAGCAAAATGCTATGAACTGAGTTTAAATGATATTGTAATTGAAAACCCTGAAGCCATTAATGGAATCAAGCCGGGACAAGTACTTAAAGTTCCTGTAAAAAAAGCAAAAAAAATTGAGGTGGCAACGGTTCCTGAAGGAGCAAATTATATTTTGCATGTAGTAGAATCAGGTCAAACTTTATACTCAATTTCCCGACAATATGACACTTCTGTTGATAAAATAAAAGATCTGAACTCCGATTTGTCGGATGGTTTAAAAATAGGGCAAACACTAAAAATCCCTTCGTTAAAGACGAAAACAGCTCCTAAGGGAACTGTAAAAAACACAAAAACCTCTGTAAATCCTTCAACTGCTCCTGTTACAACTTTTAAAATGGGACCAATAGATAGTTTAACAAGCTTTATGATGGATGTTAAAAATCGTCCCCGCGATAGTGTTACCATTTCAAAAATAATCTATCCCGGTGAAATTAAAGATCAATACAATATTGCATTTTTTTTACCTTTTCACTTAGATGTTGTAAATGAAATTAATACGGAAGAGGTCGTGAAAGAAGATGAGCAATTATCAAATAAAACAATTATTTCTCTTCAATTTTATGAAGGCGCATTATTGGCAATTGATTCATTAAAAAAACAACAACTAAATGCTAAAATTTTTGTTTATGATATTGATGATAAGGATTCTTTAAACATTGTGAACATATTAAAAAAGCCGGAATTAAAGAAAATGGATTTAATGATTGGTCCTTTTTATGGATCAAGTTTTATGCCTGTTTCAAAGTTTGCAAAAGAGCATAGCATCCCAATTGTTTCGCCATTTATTCAGATAAATAAAATTTTGTTTAACAATCCTTATGTATGCAAAGTATTACCCTCAAGCATTTTGCAGGTCGAGCAAATGGCCCATTTTGTAGTGGATACATTTCACAAACAAAATATTATTTTGGTTAATAGTGGAAATATGAAAGAAATATCTTTTTATAATGCATTTAAAAATACTGCGAATAAGGCATTAAAAGAAGCTGGCTACAAAGTTAACGATTCACTTAAAGAAGTTAAAAGCCTTGGTGCAATTGAGGGTATGCTTACCCCTTCCAAAATTAATGTTATTGTTTTACCTTCCAATAATCAATCCTATGTAACTGAATTTATTAGTAAATTAAATACATTGCGCGACAAAAATAAAATAGTATTAATGGGACTCCAAAGCTGGGTCAATTACGATAATCTGGATTTTGAATATTTGAATAATCTTACTGTGCACATTCCTTCTAATAATTATATTGATTATCAAAATCCATCATCACAAAATTTCATTAAAGCCTATCGGGAGAGATTTAAAACAGAACCTGAATTATATTCCTACGATGGATTTGATATATCTTATTTTTTTATTTCTGCTTTACAGAAAGAGGGTAGTGGTTTTTTGAATAAAATAGTTGGAAATAATTATCAAGGCATTGAATCCAATTTCAACTTTATGCAATACCCTTTGGATAGCGGATTTGAGAATAAATTTGTTTACATTCTCAAATATCAGGACAATAAACTGGTAAAAGCAAATTAGTAAATCTATAAAGGCAGGCAGCCGCACTTCCTTTGACAGTAGTGTTATACAGTCAAAACCAAGAATGCAACAATTCGGTTCGTCATTGTAAGAGCCTTTTGCTCGAAGCAATCTCATTATATAGCGTGAGATTGCTTCGGTCGTAAAAACGCCCTCGCAATGACGTAGTTTTATTAATATGATTAAAGAATCACAATTTAACTGAACAGCACACCCTTCGATAGGCTCATGGTGACATCATAAGATTTGAGAAAAACCAAGCCTTGATTCACATTATTAACAGTCTTTCATAATTGTTAATAAATTATTATTTCAAAAATGCAACCTTTTTTATTTGATTATTCTCTGTCATGAAATAGTTTTGTTTAAGAAGGCAAAATAGTTTACACAATGAGTCGCAAATTAATGTCATTTGTAAATTAGATATTAATTGCTATTTTTAGCAATCCTTAATGTTGACGTATGTTTGATTTAACTCGTAATTAATATGAATTCCAAAACTCTACCCAAAAATTATGTTTTACGTTTTCAATTACTTTCACGTTTGTTGACAAAGGATAGATTCTTAATAGTTCTTCTCATTTCTTTATTTTATTTTCAGGCCTCACAAATTAATGCACAAGGGTTTGCTTGCCCTAATGTATCGGTGGGACCTAATGTAAGTATTTGCAATGGTTGTACTCCGCTTACCGCAACAGTTCAGGGAACAGTCGCCACCACTTCATATAATGTAGCTCCGGTTGCTTATAGCCCCTTTTCATATAATACAGGTACGACGGTAATAGTTAATATAGATGATAAATGGTCGAATCCAATTTCCATTCCTTTCTGTTTTGATTTTTATGGAACTACATATAATCAGTTGCTGATCGGTTCAAACGGTATTGTTACATTTGATTTAACAAATGCGAATGGTTCTTGTCCTTATTCACTTACTTCTGGGACTCCTATACCTACAAGTTCATTTCCCATGAACAGTATAATGGGTGTTTATGAGGATATAGATCCAACTAACATGGGGAATATTTATTATCAGATTTCCGGTACTGCCCCCTGCCGCGCATTTGTCGTTTCGTTTTACCATATTCCTTATTTTGGAGATCCGAATAGTGTAAGTACCTCATCATGCAGTAGTCCTTTATTTGCAACCTACCAAATAGTGCTATATGAAACTACCAATATTATTGATATTTATATTGAAAATAAGGAATCATGTAGTGGCTGGAATTCTGGCTTTGCAATTGAAGGGATACAGGATGCTACAGGAAGTATTGCAACAGTTGTGTCCGGAAGAAATAATGCTGTTTGGACAGCAACCAATGATGCGCAACGTTTCACTCCATCGGGTGCGCCTCAATATGCATTAACATGGTATGGTCCGGGCAGTGTAGCTATAGGTACTACAGCAACAATAAGTGTTTGCCCAACTGTAAATACTACTTATACTGCAACTGTAGTAAACACAACTTGCAGTGGTCCCATCACTGTTTCGGCTCAGGTAACAGTGAATATGACCCCGCCACCATGCTCTACTCCGTCTTGTGCATTTTATGCTCAAGGCGACACAGTTTGTGTAGGCGGTACAATTTCATTGAATGCCGATACGGTTACCAGTGCAGCCTATAGCTGGACCGGACCAAATGGCTTTGTGGCTTCTGTACGTAATCCTTCTATTTCCAATGCCACGGTGTCACAATCTGGTTTATACATTGTAAAAGATACTATTCCCGGATGTGCATCTACCCAAAGTGTTTATGTATTGGTTAGCCCAAACCCCATTGCCAATGCCGGTCCCGATCAAACAATATGCAGTGCAACAGCTACGTTGGCGGGTTCAATTACCGGTGTTACGGGCGGAACATGGAGTGGAGGAACAGGTACATACAGCCCAAACAATACTACTTTAAATGGTGATTATACCCCCAGTGCAGCTGAAATAACTGCCGGCAGTGTTACCTTAACCTTAACTACAGATGACCCTGTTGGCCCTTGTAATCCGGTAAGTGCTCAAATGATAATTACTATTAACACAGCTTCCAGCGTTTCTGCGGGTTCTGATCAAGCCATTTGTATTGGCAATACTGCAACACTTGCAGGTGTTATCAGTGGTTCATGAACAGGAGCCTGGAGTGGTGGTACAGGAACTTATAACCCTGATAACACCAATGCTTCTGCAGTTTATACACCTAGCAGTTCAGAAAACACCACAGGTTCGGTGACATTAATTTTCACATCTAACAATTCCGGTTTATGCACCGGAACAAGCGATCAGATGGTAATAACAATTAATCAGTTACCAACAGCCAATGCCGGGTCAACGCAATATGTTTGCACAGGTTCAGGTATTACACTTGCAGGATCAATTGGCGGATCAGCTACAAGTGGAATCTGGAGTGGAGGCACCGGTATGTATTCACCTGATAACACAACTTTAAATGCTGTTTATACACCTAGTTCAGCTGAATATGCTGCGGGTTCAGTAGCGCTAGTATTAACCACAAATGATCCTGCGGGTCCATGCTCAATTTCTACATCAAATGTTACTCATAATTTTTATGCAAATCCTATTATTGATTTCACGGCGGATCCTTCCGGGGGATGTCCTGTATTATGCACAAACTTTAATAATTTAACAACTATTGGTGGTGGTACTATCACCTCTTGGGGCATAGCCGTCAGGTTAAGGATGTAAACATGTGAATGTCAATAACAAAGCTC
>JAVHPR010000172.1:0-3959 GCA_036170695.1 Bacteroidia bacterium | reverse complement strand
GCAGGAATTACAAAACAATAAAAGACAGCATGTCTAAAGCAGATAAGCAATATTCAGAATTAAAAATCCCTCTTTTATCTGAGGTTTTCAGTGCGTTTCCGCAATACAGATTTAATATTGATATTAAACAACACGAGAAGAAAGTCTGCGAAGCTTTACATGGTGTGGTTAAAGAATTCCAAATGGAAGAAAAAGTTTTGGCAGCTTCCGACGATTACGAAACCATAAAACAGTTCAGAATCATTTCGAAAGGAGAAATTGCTACCGGGGCTTCTTATCGTGAAATTGGAAACTTTTTGCTGCAAAAACGTATAAATAGACTAAAGCGACTTAAAATTGAGGCTGATGCGTTTCAAATACCAGAAAAATATTATGGGATTCGCATTCTTTCGGAAAGCTTAATTATTGAAGCGCATAAAAAAAATATTGCGATTCATCCATGGACCATCAATGAAAAAAAAGACATGGAACGCTTGCTTAGCTGGGGAGTTGACGGCATTATGACGGACTTTCCCGACAGGTTAGATACAATTCTCAAAAAAACAAAATTTAATCTTGAACTCTAATGAACTCGCAACCTAATATAAAATTAATCAATCTTCTATTATTATTTCTGGTACTATTAGATCTGGTTCTTTCTTCCATTTGTCTGCTTCGCCCTGATTTATGGGTAAAATTAATGCATGGGACTGAATATTTTGATACGCTTGGACTGGTAAGAAGAATGGGGGCTGTATGGCTGGCATTTTTTGTTTTTCAGCTCGCAGCATTATTGTTTTGGCAAAAACATTCCTATCTTCTTGTTTTGGTGGCAGGCATCCGTTTAACTGAAATTTTTTCCGATTGGTTTTACTGGTATTTTGCAGAACACCTCACCTGGTTCGCTCACTTTGGATTATTGATTTCTCCCCCTTCAAATCTGTTATTTGGACTAATCCTTATAAAAGCATATCAGAAATCAAATACTATCAACGCGCACCATAAATAGCTGAAAAATATTAAATAATGAAAACCATTATTTTTCTGCCTTTTTTCATTTGCACTTTTTGGATGAAGGCGCAGGTTATTAAATATGACGATTTTCGCAATTACCACTGTTCCGACGAAGCCGAACTGGAGTGCCGTCCCTGTTTAGATACTATCACCTTTTCGGGGATAATAAAAGTGGTAAAGGATGTCAGTCCGCTGTTTCCTGCATGGAAACGTGTTGACAGTGGCGATTCTGTCACCGTGCTGGAGGGTTTGGTAAAGGAAGAAAGAGATCGCCCATCGGTAAGTTATGAGGATTTCCCCCTTTATCATTACTCCCACGACTTTACCTGGAATGTGATCCCTGATGAAAACTACAGGAATCTTCTTTCTTACGATGTTTTTCGAAAACAGGAAGGACTTTTAGAAAAACGCGACACTATCGTGAACCAGACCATTCACGTTGAGTGGGAAACCGGACTGACACAGGGCAATGATGGGAATATATGTTCGGAACTTAACCGAAAAGGAAAAAGTTGCGGATTTTTTACTGCCGGGCACGAACGCAGAGATACAATATGGAACTGGCCAACAACCGGCGACTGGGTTCATGTGGAAGGGTTGAGAGTATGGGACAGGGGACACCCTCCTGCCAAAGTGGAAATTCATCCGGCACGATTAGTCGTTACGCAAAGAGCACTCCCGGATAGGATTAAGACAGATACTTCTTATAAATTCGCCACGCGTATCGACGTTTTTGCAAGCGGGGATGGCGGAATGTTTAATAACAACCGACCGAATCAACCCATTTTTGTCCGTCCTGTGAAAATGAGTTCAAAGGATTATGTATTCACGGTAAAACACACTCTTCCTAAACCATCGCCTGACGCGATTTTGAAATACTTAGTAAAAAAACACAAAGGAAATTCTTTTATGGCAGACGTTAAATTCGTCACCCATTCCTCTGATGGTACTGTTACCATTAATATCCCATGGAAAACAAGTGCAACAGACGATCGGGCTGTTTTTGCTCAAACCTTTTATCTATACTGGGATGAAGGGCATGGAGTTCCTGATAACTATCCTATTCATGCCTATAAAATCCGCTTTAGCGAACTGCGTTTTGACCATTTCAATGAAATGCTCAGTAAAGCTGAAAGCAGGATGTTTCTGGATATTGCCGGAAACTTTTTTTTCCTGAATGAATTTACAAAAGCAAAAGACATTTTGAGGGGAGGAATGGGTGAAACAAGAAAGAAAAAATGGAAAATGGATCAGGAATTTATTGTGTATGTTCCTGAAGACAAGCAATTCCGTATCATGGCGCATGGCTATGAAGCGGATGGGATGGATAATTATTTTGGGCACATCATAGATAATTATTGCCCCTGTACTCACGAAACAAAATCAAAACTTAACACAAATCTTATACGGGTCGTTTTTCATGGTTGCCTGGATGACCCACTTGGAGTAGCTGTCCGCCTTCATCATGCAAATGAGTTAAATAAAAAACAGAACGATTTTTTGGTTTTTTCGGAGGGGGACTATTTTAATAACGAGGAATGTCTTTGCGCCAGTTTCAGCCCAAACAATATGTTTTCAATTCGCTATTTTGTGGAGGAGATTAAATAATGAAAAACCACAGACGACCTTAATAAAAGATTAAATGAGTAAATTCGCAGCATAATAATTAAAGGAAAGTGATTTTAGTAACAGGTGGAACAGGATTAGTCGGCAGCCATTTATTATTCGATTTATGTAAATCGGGTAAACAGGTTCGTGCACTAAAACGTGCCAACAGCACTATTGCGAATGTCAAAAAAGTATTTTCATATTATACCACCCATGCGGACGAATTACTAAAGAATATTGAATGGGTGGATGTTGATTTGCTGGATGTTTATTCGTTGCTGGATGTTATGGATGGCATTACAGAAGTTTATCATTGTGCGGCAATGGTTTCGTTTGAACCAAAGCATGAAACTGAAATGATGAAAATAAATGTTGAAGGCACGGCCAATATGGTAAATGCATCGTTGGAGAAAGGAATAAAAAAATTCTGCCACGTCAGCTCTATTGCCACTCTTGGCATTGCTGAGCATGAAGCATTTTCTACAGAAGAAACATTTTGGAAATCATCCCCGGATCATTCCAATTACGCGCTCAGTAAATATGCCGCCGAACGTGAAGTATGGCGGGCTTCAGAAGAAGGTTTAGCTGTTATAATTGTTAACCCCTCCTTAATTATTGGTGCAGGGAATTGGAAACAAAGCAGTTCCGCCATGTTTGGTGTGGGGTATAAAGGATTAAAATATTATACAGGCGGTGCAAACGGTTTTGTTGATGTTCGGGATGTTGCAGCACTTATGGTCACTTTAATGGACTCCGAAATTAAAAATCAACGTTTTTTATTGAATGCTGAAAACCGACCGTACAAGGACTTTTTCGACTTGATTCACAAAGAATTTGGAAAATCAAAAACAACAATTAAAGTCGGGAAACTACTGGGTAATTTTGCCTGGAGAGTTGAAAAAATGAGGAGCTTTTTAAGTGGTTCATCACCTTTAATCACAAAAGAAACCATTAGTTCTGCTCATTCCATCAAATGTTTTTCAAACGAAAAAATTAAAGCCGCTTTGCCAGATTATAAATTTATTACAGTTGAACAATCCATAAAAGATACCTGTAGTTTATACTTAAAGGATATTTCAGAAAGAAAATTTGTACAGTAGTTTACTCATTTTAAAGAACATGATACACGAAATTGAATTCATACTTTATGTTGCCGATCAAAAAAAGAGTACAGCTTTTTACAGTTTTGTATTAAACCTAAAACCCTCGTTGGATGTTCCGGGAATGACAGAATTTATGCTTGGCACTAATTGCAAATTGGGATTAATGCCCGAAAATGGGATAGCTAAAATTTTAGTGGATAAAACGGGTCAATCGGAAAAGTTGGGGGTCAAGTGATAAAAATATAACTTAGCGGA
>JAVHPR010000171.1:0-18371 GCA_036170695.1 Bacteroidia bacterium | reverse complement strand
GCAGGAATTACAAAACAATAAAAGACAGCATGTCTAAAGCAGATAAGCAATTTCTTTCATTTTCACTACATTCATTCATTTTCATCCCTCAGCTTCCTTTTTTCCGGTGCCTGCCTCTTCTCTTTCGCAAATGCAATTTCTCAGGTAGGCCTTTTTCCTACATTGCCTGCTATTTATTGCTTATTGCCCCATTATTTATTTTCTATTACCAACTGCCTATTGCTTATTACCTATTACCTATTGCCTATTGCCTATTACCTATTACCTATTACCTATTGCCTATTACCTATTACCTATTACCTATTGCCTATTGCCTATTACCTATTACCTATTACCTATTACCTATAACTAATTGCCTATTGTTTTATTTCCAATTGTTTTTACCCTTTAGGATGTGCTTGTTTATGTATGTTTTTAAGTTTTTCGACGGTGTTGTGTGTGTAAATTTGTGTTGCTGAAAGATTTGCGTGACCTAATAATTCTTTAATGGCATTCAAATCCGCACCATTATTAAGCATATGGGTGGCAAATGTATGGCGCAATACATGTGGGCTTTTCTTATTCAATGTTGTTATTTGTGAGAGATAAGCCTTAACAATTCTATAAACAAATTTTTCGTACAAATGATTTCCATTTTCATTGACAAACAAAAATTCATCATTCAAATTAGCTTTAACAATTAAATATTTCTGAATTTGATTTTTTAAATTTGAATTAAATGGAATGATCCGTTCTTTACTCCTCTTTCCCAATACTTTTATCTGGCATTGATATAGGTCAACATTGGATTGTTTGAGATTAATGAGTTCGGACAAACGAATACCGGTGGCATAAAAAAGTTCAATGATTAATTTATTCCGTTGCCCTTCAAAATCATCGCCAAAGACGGTATCGTCAAGCAATGTGTCCATTTTTTCTTTTTCAATAAAAACGGGTAATCGTTTAGAAGTTTTTGGTGAAAGTATCTTTAACATTGGATTTTCAGTTACAATGTTTTGTCGCAATAAATATTTATAGAAGGTTTTAAGTGCAGTTATTTTTCGGTTTACAGAGCGTGGAGTTATTTTTTGCTCCATTAAACTAACAATCCAGGAACGTATAATAGTATGATTAATTTCGGAACTGTCATTTATTTCGTAAACCGCTGCCAGATAGTCAACAAGCTGTTTTATATCATTAGCATATGCAACTAATGTATGATTGGAAGTGCGTTTTTCAAATTGGATGAATTCTAAAAATTCATTTCTGCATATATCTATATCCATAAAAAAGAAAGAGGAACAATTTACATCTTAAACGTGCATAACCTTATAAAAGTTATGACGAAAAAAAATAAATTTTTCCTCTTTCTGAAGATTATTAAGAAGAATACTACTGTCCTTCTTCTTCGCTTTGCATTTGTAGTTTGTAGATGGCTTTTTTCTTTCCTTCGCGATAAACGACCGATGGTTTAGTGAATTTTGAACGTTCACGTAATTCTTTTACAACACCTGTTTTTTCAAATTTCTTTTTGAATTTTTTAAGTGCTTTTTCAATTGCTTCGCCTTCTTTAATTGGTACTATCAGCATTTTTAGGTTTTTAGATTTGTTGAACTTTTGAATTACAAGTTATAAATAGGGTTGCAAATGTAAGGCTTTCTTCCTTATTTGCAAAATTTATTTCATTATCTCTCTTGCAATAACAATTTTTTGGACTTCGGATGTTCCTTCCCCTATGGTGCAAAGTTTTGAATCACGATAATATTTTTCTGCCGGAAAATCTTTGGTATAACCGTAACCACCGAATATTTGCACTGCTTCTGTGGCAGTTCTAACAGCTACTTCAGAAGCGTAATATTTAGCAAAAGCACCTTCTTTGGTCATTTTTTGGTGATTATTTTTCTTATCGGCTGCAGAGAATATTAATAATTCGGCAGCTTCAATTTCGGTTGCCATAGTTGCCAACTTAAAAGCGATCCCTTGAAAATGAGAAATTGGTTTCCCAAATTGTTCCCGTTCTTTAGAATATTTTATTGATGCTTCTAATGCTCCTTTTGCAATACCTAAAGCCAATGATGCAATGGAAATACGTCCACCATCAAGTACTTTCATCGCTTGCTGAAAGCCATCACCTTCTATACCCAACATTTGATCTTTGTGTATGCGGCAATTATCAAAAATCAATTCTGCTGTTTCTGAGGCACGCATCCCTAATTTATTTTCTTTTTTACCTGATTTAAAACCGGGAGTTCCTTTTTCGATGATGAAAGCCGACATAGCTTTGCTATCACCTTTCTTACCTGTACGGACTATTACAACTGCAACCTTTCCGGTAATTGCATGTGTAATAAAATTTTTCGAACCATTTATTATGTAATAATCGCCATCTTTTACTGCATTTGTTGCCATGCCGCCAGAATCAGAACCAGTACCTGTTTCTGTTAATCCCCAGGCTCCAATCCATTCGCCGGTAGCTAATTTGGGAAGATATTTTTTCTTTTGTTCTTCGTTACCAAATGCCAGAATATGGCCGGTGCACAAAGAGTTATGAGCCGCCATGGATAGTCCGATTGAACCGCAAATTTTACTTAATTCAACAATAGCTGTAACATACTCGGTATAGGAAAAGCCTGAACCACCATATTCGGTGGGTACAAGCACCCCCATTAATCCTAGATCACCCAGCTTTTTAAATACTTCAACCGGAAATTCCTGAGATTCATCCCATTCCATCATTTTGGGTTGGATGTGGTCTTTACCAAATTTTTTAATCATATCAGCAATCATTTGCTGGTTTTCGCTAATGCTAAAATCCATAATACTTATTGTTTAGAGTGCAAAAATAGAAAATTTATTATTAAATTTATTGTTGTTCGATTTGAAATATATTTATGGAAAAAGAGTTTCACTTGACAGAGTTTGGATTTGATAATTAAAGCACCCAAAATCATTTGTTAATAAAACTCTAACAGGGTTTGAAACCCTGTCAGAGTAAACTTCAATAATTTACCAGACTAATAATATTTTCAGAATACTGTGTTAATCTTTCTTTGCCTTTCAAGAAATCCAATTCTACTACAAAAGCAAAGCCTGCAACAATACCATTTTGCATTTGGATTAATTTAGCTGCAGCCTCAGCTGTGCCTCCTGTAGCTAGCAAATCATCATGTATCATCACATTCCAGCCCGGTTGAATATCTCCCACCTGCATTTCTACTTTCGCGCTGCCATACTCCAGATCGTATTCATACGAAATGGTTTTATAAGGCAGCTTACCGGCCTTACGTACAAGAACAAAAGGAATATTCAATTTGTTTGCCAAAGCGAAACCAAATAAAAATCCACGGCTCTCCACCCCAACAATTGCATGAATATTTTTTTCAGCACAATACTTTGAGAAGACGCTTACAATTTCATCACATAGTTGAGGATTGTGTAAAATCGGAGTAATATCTTTAAAAAGAATTCCTGCTTTAGGAAAATCTTGCACATCGCGGATACCTGTTTTTATTTTGTGTTGTAGCATAGTATGAATTTTTATAAAGTTATTTGTGCAATTTACTCCAAAATTAAATAGGGTACAATTTTACGGTATGTTTCGTCATCTACCAAATCTGTTTTTTTTATCTCCTCCAGATTTTTGTATTTACCGTGTTTACTACGGTAGTTAATGATTGCATTTAATGCATTCCAGCTGAGGTAGGGGTGTTTTAATTCTTCTGCAGTGCAGGTGTTAATATTTATTTTTTTGATTTTTGTAGCATCCACATTAATAAATTTTTCTACTTCTTCAAATTTATCGAAATCAAATTTCCAAATTTCCATTAACTGAACCCTGGCAACAAAACCACCAAGCGAATTGCGATATTTTATAATTGCTTTTGCATAATAAGGGCCTAAACCTTTCACCCTGGTGAGTTGAGCCGAATCAACACTATTGAGCTCAACAATAATATTATCTGAAGGTAGTTTTTGGGGTTCGTGTTTTGTTGTTTCAAAATTTTTAAAAACTTTATTCTCAATAGGAATCTGTATATATGGTTCAAGTGATAAATATGTTTTTTCGGGGATACAGTACATTTTTTTTACATCTTCTTTCAGTCGGAATTTCCCTCCTTTTGATTCATAATTTTTTATTGTTTGAATTTGTTTATCCGTCAAGCCTAAACGCTGCCATTTGTTATCAGATAAATTATTGGGATTAAAATTAAAATATTCAGGTTGAGTGATGCTGCTGCTGTCTGTTTCAACAGACTCCTGGGATTTTGAATGTGTATAGGGGTATTTGTTTTCTGTATTTATTGAATCATTTTCTTGTTTTACTGATTCATTAAATACTTTAATTTCTTTTTCAAATTTAGCAAAATCTACTTTTTCAGGTGTGTTAAATTTATAGGAAATATTCAAATAAATGATCAATAATGCAATGATTGTAAGTAATACAAATAGGCCATTTCGCTCACGTTTATTGAAGGTCAGATAGTCGCGAATGAATTGTTTCATTGGTTACAGATGGTTACTAATAACGAATCATTGCGAATTTACGAAACTGAAAACACTTCCCCCTGCCTTACACAAATCCTACGCGCTCCCCCTTCTCTTGCCTACTTGCTCGCACACAAGGGGGACTTTTACTTTCAGGAATTTGTTTGTACAGACTTCTTTTGGGTTAAATAATACACTGGAATTCCGAGTAATACAATCAGTAAACCGAGTCCTGTATTTTTAGTGTCATAAATTAATAGGTCAATGCAAATGGCTGCGGTAACTATAATGTAAATAGCCGGAATAATAGGATAACCAAATGCTTTGTATGGTCGTTCGGTATCCGGTTCCTTTTTGCGAAGAATAAAAACTCCGGCAATAGTTAAAATATAAAATAGTAATGAAGCAAAAGTTGCATACGTTAATAAGTCGTTATACTTACCAGATAAACAAAGGACACAAGCCCAAATACATTGAAACCAAAGTGCTTTTGCAGGTACCTGTTTGTTATTTAATGTTCCGGCTTTCTTAAAAAACAAACCATCTTTCGCCATTGCGTAAAACAACCGTGAACCTCCTAATACTATACCATTATTACATCCAAATGTAGAAACCATGATTAAAGCTGCCATAATAAATACTCCAGGATTTCCAAAAATAACAGAAGCTGCTGCAGCGCCAACCCTGTCATTACTGGCAAACATAATTCCTTGTCCTAATGCATCAGCAGCGGCAGGACTCCCATTCATCGGTAATAAAGCCAGATAGGAAATGTTAGCCAAAATATAAATGATGGTTACAATAAAAGTTCCTAAAAATAAGCTGCGAGGAATATTTTTCTTCGGATCTTTAATTTCACCGGCAATAAATGTAACATTATTCCACGCGTCACTCGAAAATAATGAATTGATAATAGTAGCACCCATTGCGCCCATAAGAGCAAAACCAGCTAATGGAACAACAGATACCACACCATCGGTAACGGTGGTTTTACTTGCACTCCACATATCCTGAAAATTATGGACGATGGTATCTCCTTTTAATCCTATCGCCAAACCTAATATTATCAGGGCAAACAAAGCAAATAATTTTGCTGATGTAAATATCAACTGTATGGTTTTGCCACTTTGTATTCCCCTACTGTTAATAAATGAAAGAAACACAATACTTGCCATTGCAAGCGTTTGCGCATAGGTTATTTGAAATGATTTGCTAATAACCAATAACACATTATTAAGTTCGGGAAAAAACACAGAGGAATATTTCGCAAATGCTACCGCAACTGCCGCTATCAAACCTGTTTGTATAACAGTAAAGACAGTCCAGCCATACAAAAAGGAAATCATTCTTCCATAGGCCCGCTGAAGATAAATGTATTGCCCGCCTGCATTGGGCATCATGCCTGCCAATTCACCGTAACTTAAAGCGGCTGAAACGGTGATTAATCCTGTGATTAGCCAAAGTACCAGCATCCAACCAGCAGAACCAACATCTCTTGACATGGTGGCGGTGACAATAAATATCCCTGAACCAATCATTGAACCAGCAACAATACTTGTTGCGTCAATGAGTCCGAGGGAGCGTTTTAGTTCTGGTTGGTTTGGCATTTTTATTTGTTAGTGTCCAATGAGCTTGTTAGAATTCGAAAAAACAGCTCTTTTTCTTTTGTCTTAATACAAAAGAAACAAAAAATCAAGACTTCAAATCCTTTTGATAAAAATCTAAAAGTTATTCATCAGAGCGGAAAAACTCGACTGATGGATTATTGCAGACTTTTAAAATTCCACCAGTCTCACACAGTTTCCGCTCCCACACATGCCCTCGCTTTGAATAACTTTTGATTTTTGAATCAAATGTATTTGAGGTCGATCATTTTCTTAAAAAGCAATGATCTACATGAATTCATTGATCTAGGAAAATAATATTTTTATGAAAAATAATAATTGAATTATACATTCTTAGATTTTTTCATCATGGTAAATGTGAAAATTCCTAAATGGATAATCCCGAGTATCAGGAAAAACCAAGGTAATGAAGGTTCCTGATTTTTTTCTGCATTTCCATTAAAAGCCTGATTCTTAAAATAAAAATCAATCATGCTAAGACTTAACAAAAAGAAAGAAACCATGATACCGGCAATGGAAGCAGATTTTTGTCCACGAAATTGATGATGAGGTTCTTCACCTTTTGAGAGAATACTATTTCTGAGTCCGAAAAGAAGATAAACATCAAGCCCAACGAGCATCCATGTTAATGCGCTCAATTGTGTAAATCTGTCAAGAGAAATAATCATTGCAGAGCAAACCAACATACCAAGAATGGGAACCAAAGGAACAAGTGGTGTTTTGAATGGACGAACGGCATCCGGAGCATTTCTGCGCAATATCCAAATTCCTGCACATACTAAAATAAAAGCAAGCAAAGTGCCTATGGAAGTTAGATCTCCTGCAATGCTGCCGGGAATAAATCCTCCAAATATACCAACAAACATGAAAAGCATCAGGTTAGATTTATAAGGGGTACGAAACTTAGGATGTAGGTGAGAAAATACTTTTGGAAGGAGTCCATCATTTGACATGGAAAAGAATACACGACTTTGTCCCATCAGCATAACAAGAATTACGGAAGAAAATCCTGCAAGTATAGCAACTGTAACAGCAGTAGCCAGCCAGCCATAGCTACTCATATAGGTTGAAATCGCATAAGCAACGGAAGCTTCTTTACCTTTTGCCGGGTCAGCAAAATCCTGCCAGTTAGCAACACCTGTGAGCACGTGAGAAAAAACAATGTATAAAAAAGTACAAACAACCAGGGACCCTAAAATACCTATCGGCATATCCCGTTTCGGATTTTTGGCTTCCTGAGCAGCGGTTGAAACAGCATCAAAACCAATGAAAGCAAAAAAGACTATTCCTGCACCTTTAAGAATACCTCCCCATCCAAAAGAAAAGAAGCCTTCATGACCCGGAGTGCCGGCAGGAATCATATAAGGAATATGATTTTCAGGCTTGATGAATTTCCACCCAATGACGATAAAAATTAATACTATCGACACTTTAAGAAAAACAATAATGGTATTAACAAATGCAGATTCCTGTGTTCCTTTTATAAGCAATAAAGTAAGCAAAAGCAAAATTAAAAGTGCTGGGCCATTCACGATTCCATTAACTCCTGTAACACTGGCTTCAAAAGGAGAATGGCACCATTCATAGGGTATTGCACCACCTAAGAGTTTATTCAAATATTCACTCCAGGCAATAGAAACTGTTGCCGCACCAAGCGCATATTCAAGTATTAAAGCCCAACCGATAACCCAGGCAATTAGTTCTCCCATTGTTGCGTATGCATATGTGTATGCACTTCCGGCAATTGGTATCATCGATGCAAATTCGGCATAACATAATCCTGCAAAAGCACAACCGATAGCTGCCACTACAAATGAAATTGTAACTGCTGCACCTGCGGCTTCAGCTGAAGCAGCGGCAGTACGAACAAAAAGTCCGGCTCCAATAATTGCACCAATACCAAGCGCGACGAGTGACCATGCTCCTAGTGTCCGTTTCAATCCTCCATCTGTTTCTGCAGAATTTGCGAGTAATGTTTCCAACGATTTTTTTCTGAAAATTGCCATATTATTTTTTTATGAATGAGTTCCAAATATATACAAGTTTTGTTTATAAATCCAAAAATATGCATTCTGATTTGCTATTTTTACAAACAAATGATTTATGGAAAATTTTTATTTTTAATATTTATTTTATTGGGATGGTCAACTATGGGATCGAAAAAGAGAATTTATAAAGCTGAAGAGGTATTTGAGGGTTCAGCACTAAATTTCGTTAAGGCGATTGAAAATAGGAATAGTATTGAAATTAAGAAAATCATAGCGTCCTCTGAAAGGATTGAGATCAATCAACCGGTTAAACTTCCGGGCAATTTTAATTTTCACAAAATAGATCACTTAAGTTTCTTTGATATTTTGTTAGGAAATGCACTCACACCTGCTCCATATACGGGCGGTTATAGTGGAGAGACCATTACCATATTAAATTATTTCATTGCAAATAATGACTTGAATTCAATAACCGAAGCGTTGAAACTTGGAGCTGACCCCAAAGCCCAAGGAACATGGTATTATGATTCGTATTTTTTTTCCTGTAGGTTTAAAAGACCCGAGGCGCTAAATATCATTTTGGAGGATACCTACTTTTTAGCTTACACATCAAAAGCTAGTTTCATTGACAAGCTTCCTATTATAAATACTGTTAATCATTGGTTTTCAGAAACTGAATATAAATTAGACCCTCAACTTTTGGAGGTGGCACTTAAGCACAAGGTTAATTTTGATATTCTGCTTCCTGAATGGGGCGGTTCAACGATGCTCACCAATAATATGAGTTTAAATGGATATGGAACGGTGATTTGGCTTTTAGAGCATAATGCTGCCCGACCTGATTTGCCTGATAAAGACGGGAAAACAATTATTTCAATTACTAATGATTGGTTAAAAGGAGTCAAGCCTGATGACAAATACCGTAAATCACAACTTTTGAAAATAAAAAATCTTCTTATTGAAAAAGGTTTTAACTTTCCACAATAACAAGGCAAAAAAAATAGTTATATTTCATAAAAATTACTGTTTTTGAATTTTGATTTTTTTAACATATTAATTGTTTGAATTTTAATTAGTGTAAAATGCATCTTATTATTATCAGCATATTTATTTTAGGCTACATCGCCATAGCGTTTGAGCATTCCATCAATATAAACAAAACAGCTACTGCTTTATTAACAGGTGTTTTATGCTGGACCGTTTATATCTTATTGGGTAGCGATAAATTAATGATATCAGAACAACTGACAGCGCATTTAGGCGAATTGTCAGGTATTCTTTTTTTCTTAATGGGAGCGATGACAATTGTTGAATTGATTGATGCTCATGATGGGTTTGATATTATTACATCACTCATTACCACTATCAATAAACGAAAATTACTATGGATAATTTGTATCATCACATTTTTTCTGTCTTCAGTGCTTGATAATTTAACTACTGCAATTGTTATGGTTTCGTTATTAAGGAAATTAATTAATGATAAAGAAAACCGTTTATTATTTATAGGGATGGTGATAATAGCTGCAAACGCTGGCGGTGCATGGAGTCCTATAGGTGATGTCACCACCACAATGCTTTGGATTGGTGGACAAATAACAGCTTTAAATATCATGGTAAAATTGCTTATTCCAAGTTTACTTTGTTTAATTGTCCCACTATTAATAGTTTCTATAAAGCTGAATGGAAATATCAATAAGCCTACATTCTCTGAAAACAAAACGGGAATAACATTAACAAAAGGTGAACGGAATATTATTTTTTTTACCGGAATAGGAGGTTTAATTTTTGTACCTGTTTTTAAAACAATAACTCATTTACCTCCATTTATGGGAGTGTTATTTGCATTAGGTGTATTGTGGGTTATTACTGAAATGATACATCGCCAAAAAGATGATGAAGACAAAGATGCGCTTTCAGTAGTTCAGGCATTAAGGAAAATTGATGTGCCGAGTATTTTATTTTTTCTTGGAATATTAATTGCCATTGCAGCTTTACAGTCAACTGGCCAATTGGCACTACTATCCCAAATGATGAATGAAAAAATAGGAGACTTAAATATCATTGTCCCTGCTATTGGCTTATTATCGGCGGTTGTGGATAATGTTCCTTTAATTGCTGCGTCTATGGGAATGTATGACATAAATGTATATCCCGCTGACTCATACATTTGGGAGTTTTTAGCTTATTGCGCCGGAACAGGTGGCAGCATTTTAATTATTGGATCGGCTGCCGGAGTTGCCGCGATGGGGATGGAGAAAATTGATTTTATTTGGTACCTGAAAAAAATTGCGTGGTTGGCTGCCATAGGGTATTTTGCAGGTGCCTTGTGGTATGTAGCACAGGAATATATTTTTTATTCGTGAAAATTTCTAGAAATAAAATCAAAATTACCGCCCCCTCGAAAATTGAAATTCACCTGCACTAATCGCATAAGCTGATACACTGCCTTCATCATTATAATGAGGTTCCAGTTTCACATTACGCCCCGTTAGTTTGCTGATCCCCGTTGTAATAGCCTGAGCAATGTCCCATCCACTGATTTTTTTCAATCGACCCGTTTTCTTTTGTTCATTAATAGTGTTTTTATCCAATAATTTTTCTTTAATTTTTTCTGAGGCTAATTCCCGAAATGAAATAAATTCAGAAGGTTTTGAAACTTCGTTTTTCTGTTTTATTTGTGCAATAACATCTGAATTATTTATTGGAAGTTCAGTATTTATAGATTTAATCAATAAAGAGTCATTTACTTTAACTAAAGGCAATTGACCCACTAATTCAATTGATTGAGGTAACTGTTTTTCTGCAATAGGAGCAGCCATTATAACCTCTTTATAAATCCTCTTTTTATTTCCAAATCCATTTTTTTTCTGAATAAAAGAACCAGACACATTTTTCTGAACATCTTTTTTTTCATCCTTCTTTTCAAGTGCAATCAATTTTCCTGAAATTATTTGAGTATCATAGCCTGTTTTAGGAGCTATTATAGCCAAATCAGTTTTTAGTCGATTGTTATTGAATAGAAAGAATAATCCAAAAAATAATAATATTGTTGCTGCAACGGAAATATAAAAATATAAAGGAATGGCTTTATTTTTCCTATGTTTCAAGCTTTCTTTATCATCAAATTTAATAGTTGGGTCGGCTATTGATTTTGTTTGCTGATATAAGAAATAGTTTTTCTTTTTTTGTACATCAACATTTAATTGCTGATTTAGTAATAAAGTTTCTTCTTTTGTTAGTAGGCCTTCAATAGCTGCAATCAATGAATTATCTTCTTCAATATTACTTTCCTGAAAAACATTTTCAATACAAGTAGAAGAGGAAAAGGATTTTTTTAAGCTGTTCTTATTTTCAAAAACAACAGATTTATCTGCAGCAAGTTTTGTTTTTTGAAACAATTCATACTCAACCATAAATTGAGGATTTTGCTTCAGGAAAATGTCCAGCAATGATTTTTCACTCGTATTTAAAGTGTTTTCCACCGATTTGATAAAATACACTTCCCGATTATCAAGTGTAATTTCTTTTTTTAAACTTGATTTATATTCAAATTCAACAGAGGGAAAATCCTCAATCGTGAAATTTTCAAAGCCTTCAAACTCCTCTTTTAATTCCGGATTCATTTCAACAAAAAACAACAAATCCACCACCTGTTGAGGCGTCAGATTTCCCTCGTGATAATCAAGGAAAAATGCTTCGTAGTTATTTTTGTTGATATTCATTTGACTTCTTTCTAATTCATTTGTAATTTTTTCAGCCTATCTTATGTTCTTCTCACCTATTACCCCCTCTCATTTGGAGAGGGGATTAAGGGGAGAGGCTCTTTCACACCACATTCGCTATTGCACCAATATAATTTTTTAAAAAACCTCTTGCTCTAAAAATATATACTTTCACCTGAGATTCATTTAATCCGGTTATTTCACCTATTTCAGTATAATTATAGCCTTCATAATCACGCAATAAAATAACAGAGCGTTGAATTTCAGGCAGTTTGGTCAAGGCTTCATTCAGTATTTCTTTTAAATCGCTGTATTGGCTGTTATGGCTCATGCTATACATATTAGCTTCTGATAAATCACCTTGTTTTTTATCGCGCCTGATGCGATCTATCATGGTGCGATAGGCTATAGTGAACATATATGATTTAGCATTTGTTGATTCAACTTCAGATACATTCATCCACATTTTTTCATACGTATCCTGTACAATATCACGTGCCTTTTCCAAATCCTTAATGTTTTTAAGAATAAAGCGGTACAGATTATCTGCATATAAATCAACAGTCTTGTTAAATTCCTCTACCGTCATTGTATTTAAGGTATTTTATTCAATAAACCAGGCGTACGATTTTATAGGTAAGACGGTCAGCCAGCGATAAAGTTACAGCAAATATTTATTTATTTTTTATTGAATATTAAGTCCACTCCGCAAACCCCTTTAAACTCTATTTGACACTAATTTCACTAATTTAATATGCTGATTATCAGGTATATTTAAAAAAATAATTCGTGCAATTCGTGTCAAAAACTCTTTTTGGAGGGGACTCAATATTATATCCCCGAAATATGAATCTTTGCGAATATACGAAACACCTTTCATTTCAGATTTCACAAATAACTAAAAGATCTGCGAAATCCGATGGTGTATTAAAATATTAATGCGAAACAAGGGTAGAAATAAATGTGTGTGACACCACATTATTTAGAAAATTCAAATTTGTTTCGCATTTATAATAATTTTTAAAATGAATAACCTCGAAGCAGATCCTAAAAGTATCAGCGTAATATTTGCCACAGATTTCACAGATTCACGCAGAAATATCTGTGTTAATTTGCGAAATCTATGGCAAAAAACAACAAAAACTAATTGCTAACGCACACCCCGAGGCAGACCTCGATAAATTCACAAGATTAAAAAAGATCATTGTAACAAATCAGCAGATGAAAACGTCAGATATGAAAAACCAAGAAAAATTATAAAGAAAAAAATAAAATTGTAACAAATCAAATATCATAAACGTCACATAACAAATTAAAAACATAAATCTGAAATCATGAAAACTGAAAACTTAAAAATAAAAATTGCCGGACTCATTTTACTGGCAAGTTTTTCAACATTAAGCGCTGATGCCCAACAAACCAGAAATGTTGGTGATTTCAGTGGAATTAAAGTGGGTGAGTCGTTTAATATTATTATCTCACAGGCAGATGCAAATACTGTGGTTATAGATGCTGATGAAAAGACCCAATCCCAAATTAAAACAGAAGTAAAAGATGGTATTTTAGTAATTACTGAAAATGGCGCTAAAATAGATAAGCCTGTTAAGATTGGAATTAAATCACTGCAAAGTTTATATGTTTCAGGCTCTTGCGATGTAAAATCAGAAAATCAATTAATTTGTGATAAACTATCAATTGAAACCAGCGGTGCTGGCGATGTTCATTTAGATGTAAAAGCCTCGGAAATTAAAACACATCTGAGTGGAGCCGGAGATGTAACTTTAAAGGGAACTGCGCAATTAATTGATGCAGACATTTCCGGAGCGGGAAATTTAAAAGCATCTAATCTACTGGTTGATAAAGCAAAAATTAAGGTTTCAGGTGCCGGTGACGGGAAAGTAAATGCCACCCAAAGTCTGGATGCTGATGTTTCGGGTGCCGGAAGTATTATCTACAAAGGAAAACCTATTGAACGTAATATAAATATAAGTGGTGCCGGTTCTGTACGAGAAAGCAAAAGTGGTAATGGCGAAGAAACTGCCAGTGATACTACTAAATTAAAATTTGGTAAAAAAAAGTATGTAATTATTGGTGACGGAGAGAACGATGACGATGGAGGTTTTGTGAGTGAAAAAGATTCTCTTCATAATTTTAATGAAGGATTCAAACACTGGGCTGGTATTGAAGTAGGTGTTAATGGCTTGCTCGATTACAAAAACACTTTAGATGCTCCATCCGGTGCAACTTATTTAGAATTGGACTACGCAAAATCAATTCAGTTCGGGCTAAATCTTTTTCAGAAAAATTTCCATATCTATAAAAACTACATCAACCTTGTAACCGGATTTGGTTTCGATTTTAATCATTACGCATTGAAAAACGATGTAACATTAAGTTCAAACGTTGCATTTATGAATGCAACTGTTGATTCTGTGAAATATAATAAAAACACATTAAACATAAGTTATATTAAAATACCATTAATGCTGGAGTTTAACACCAGTAAAAATTCAAAAAACAATTTTCATATTGCCGTTGGAGCGGAACTTGAATATAGAATTCATTCGGTATTAAAACAAAAATATGATTTGAACGACCAGCATTATAAACTTAAACAGCGTGATGCTTTTAACCTTGCACCATTCCTATACACTGCAACTGCCCGCATTGGGTATAATAATATTACTGTATTTGCAACTTACGCTTTAAATGGGTTATTCCAGGAAGAAAAGGGACCTCAGGAATACCCCTTTATTGCAGGAGTTAATTTTAGTTTCTAAATTTTATTCTATTTTTACAAAACCTGCTGATGAAAATTTCATCAGCAGGTTTTGTTTTGTATTTTGTTTTTTATAACTTTACTAATACTTTTTTATTTTTGCTTTCAGTAAATAATAAAACCCCAAACTAAAATAATTAATAACAAACGTTTAAACCCAATCTCATTTTCATGAAAAAAATTTCAAATGCATTATTTTTAATTACAACATCTTTGCTTGTTTTTTCAAACCTGTATGCCCAATTGGCAATACCTCATGTAGAAGATGTTTATGGTGGCAGGATAAACTCCATTACGGCAATACAAACTGCCACAGACAGCAGCAGGATATTCCTTGCCACACAAAGTGCAAATTCATTGTTTTATGCTGATGTATATGCTCCTACAGGAAGTGCACCGGTATTTGGTGTTTTCAAAGTTCTCCCGGGAGCTGACGCATCTTCTAGCTATGGAGCCAACATTCATAACATTGCCGCGCACCAGGTTTCAGGAAAATTATTCTTTTCAGATGGGAGTAATTTATTGAGCATCAAACCATCCTCCTCAACTGTTAATTCTGTTGCGAGCGGGATAAATGCATTTGCAATTTTCGGATCAAATTTATTTTATAATTCAGGAAATCAATTTAAATGGGGGGCTTTGGATGCTTCGGGGAATTATACAGTTAATTCAAATGCTCCGATAACAAATCCGTTAACTGGTGGTGGTTTGACTACCATTGTTGTCAGTGCCCAAGATTCTTTGGTTTATTTATTTCAGGAAGGAAACAGTCCCAAATTATATGTTTCTTCGGTTCCATATTATGCTTTAACTTCTTTGTCAACATTTACAAATATCTCTCCCTCCACTTTAACTTCAAGTTATAATTGGGTTGCGTTTGGTGTTGCTCCTGATGGAAGGTTATTCATAGGTGGTACCGATTTCAATTCAAAGTACATTTCCTATTCTGATAACAGCTCTACCTGGACTGAAATGACTACGGGAATGAGTGGCATGCCTGGTCCAAATTTTGCTTTTGCAGGAAATGCAACAACTTATTCTGTTTATTTTGCAAGCGCTTACAGCGATGCAAATGGTATATCATCATGGCATAAGTTTGGTGATGTAAGCGGTTTTGAAACACATCCTAATGATGGAGCTGTATTCGCCGATCCAACAAATGAAGATGTTGTTTACATGACAACTGACCAAGGCATAGGTGCATCCCATTCAAAAGGGCTGAACATATACGAAATTGATGATGGTTTAGAGGCTGTTCAGGTAAAAGATATTGATATGACTTCAGATAAAAATACTGCCTGGCTTGCATCAAAATCGGGCATTTGGGGAGTTACCAATTACCAAACTACTCCTGTATGGACAAATGCTATCTTTCCAAATAATGATGGTTCGCCTTATTATTCTGTAGCAATGAAGCCCGGAGTCCCAGGCACAGTTTATGCAGGTAATGTTCGGTTATATAAAACAACTGATGCCGGTGCTAACTGGGCTATGGCTTTTACAGCTGAAAACCCACCTTATTCTTTTAATGGGCTTGGTTTATATGTTAAAGCAATTGAAGTGTGCCCGTATAATTCAAATATTATTTTTGCCGGTTATTATGCTGAAAACACTAATAAAGGTGGACTTTTTTATTCAATGGATGGTGGCAGCAATTGGGCTCAGTTATTAGTTGAAGCTTCTGCAATAGGTCAGGATGTAGATGTTCGTGATGTTGTTTTTAATAAAGAAGGAGCAGATACTGTTGCTTATATTGGAGTTGAGTATGATTTATCCAGTCCCCAAGGAGTTAGTGTTTACAGGGCTTTGAAAAATGGTTCTACATGGACAATTGCTCAGAATTTTGATGCTGCTCATACCACTGTAGGATACCAGATTACTGCAACTATCAACGATTTATATAGAAGCGCAACCGGCGATACATTATATGCTTGTGGTACTGATGCAGGTCTCAACGAACCTCATGTATATATGAAATCCATAAGTGGAACAAATAAGTGGGATGCGCTTTCTGTTACCGGATTCCCATCCTCTACAGGGACTGTGGGGAAAGCAGTTACAGTTGGAAGGGATACCATTTATTGCGCAGTGGACAATAAAATATATTTCTTCCCTATAGGTGATTCTACCTGGACATTAGGATATACGTACCCAATTGGAAATGAAATTAATTTCCTATACTATGATGAATTATTGGTGGGAGCGGGAACAGGTTTATACAAAATCATTATAGACGGAAGCCTCGCACTCAGTATTGGAAAAAAATCGGGTATGAAAAATGAAAATATTAAAGTTTATCCTAATCCGGTAAGAAATGCCGCTACAATCACTTATACTATTCATTCGAATGAGCATGTATCGCTCGCCTTATATGATATTATGGGTAGAAAAATAGTTTCAATTGTAAACGAGAATAAAGTTGCCGGAACCTATAAAGCACAGTTGAATACGGAACAATTGGCTAAAGGTACTTACGTAATTAAACTTCAATCGGGAAATACTGTTTCAGTGCAGGATATTGTGATAGAATAAAAAAAGGCGGAACTTTCTGAATAATAGTATACGTCATTGTAAAGTCTTTATTTTAGACTGAAGCAGTGACGTATTTTTTTTATGTGGTATTTTGAAAAATATGTATGTACTACAAATATCCCTAAATGTTGTTATTCCTTACCTTATAATATGTCAATACATTATTGAACTTCAAACATAAATGCCTCCCCAAGGTCTTCGACAAGCTCTGACTGACGGAGCGCGAGTCATATTGCCTGTCGAAATATGTTCGAAGGCTTCCTGAATTAAGAAATTAGCGATATTTATCGAATATCTAAAATTACGAGATAGAAAGGAAATGAATAATTTTCGTACATTACATAAGAATCCACTCCCAAATTGTCTAATTATTTTTCTTAATCATAAGTATCTTGAAAAAATATATTCTGTTAATAGTTTACTTTTTACTTATTTTTTCAAAGGCATCTACCCAAAATATTCTTCTATGGAATGGAGAAACCTCCAATATAGGAAGCTGTTCATTCAGTAATGGAAATGCAGATAATCTAAATCCTTATGCTGGCAGTTATTGTTTTCAGGGAAACCCTACCCAGTGGGCAGGTGCAGGCATTGATCTTCACTGCCAGGATGCATGGAGAATTGACATTTCTAAATATGATGAACTATGGTTTTATGCAAAATGCAGTGCTCCGGCAGCATCCACCACTTTGTCAATAACAGGTTGGCCGTATAGCAGCAAAATTGTTGATATTGCAAATTATATTCCTGGTGGAATACTTACAAATAGCTACAAATTAATAAAAATCCCAATCGATTCATTAAAGACCCTTCAATACAATCTGGGTTCAATAGAATACATTTACCTGAGTTCAACAACCTCAGAAGTGATTTATGCAGATGATTTTTATGCCATTGATCTTTCTCCAAATACCATTACGAATTATGAAATGCTTTCTGAGCATACCATACATTTGGATGTAAGTGGAAGTTATGATACCACTGACGTTAAACTTCTTAATCATTATAGCATTATCAGCACTGATGATGCTGATTTCTCTATTGCGCAACAACCGGTTAAAATGGGGATGCGTTATCATGTAATAGGATTTGACCCGAACTTTCCAAACCCAGATGTTAAATACGAATTATACCTGAACTTTAATTCATCCTTGAAAAATGGGAAGAATTATCAACTCACTGTAACTAATGTTAAAGACAAAGCCGGCAATAATTTCCCTGCTCCACAACAATTTTCTTTTGTTTATGATGATCACAA
>JAVHPR010000170.1:0-4007 GCA_036170695.1 Bacteroidia bacterium | reverse complement strand
AGGAATTACAAAACAATAAAAGACAGCATGTCTAAAGCAGATAAGCAATTTAACTATTATGGAAAATCAAACTTTAACAAGAAAAGAACTATACGATTTAGTATGGTCTATACCATTTACAACTCTGGCGAAGAAGTATTTAATTTCTGATTATAAAACTTCCACCTGCCTATTCAGGGGAGCAGAGCATTACATTAGCCTTGCGACAAGAGAGAGATAATTCTAAAGGACTACCTTCTCCTGAAACCACTTTAGAAAAGGAAATAATATCGAAGGAAGGCGGAGAAATAATTGTTCCGGAGAAGTTAACCAATCCTGATAAACTAATAATCCAAGCAAGAGATTTACTTACAGAAAAACGCCGGTACGATTCAGGTGACGGTGTTGTAGGTACTTATGGTAATTCACTTTCTATAAGAGTAACGAAAGGTAATATAAGCAGGGCTTTACGTTTTATGGATACCTTTATTAAAGTGATGAGAAAAAGAGGGCATCAAATTCAATTGAAAAACAATTTAGCTTATATTGTTATTCAGGAGGAGGAAATTGAAATAAACTTTAGAGAGAAAAACAAAAGAATTATTGATACTGCCAATACAAGTTGGGTAAGTTATAACTATGTTCCTACAAATATACTATCCTTTAATGCGAAAGCCAATTGGAATAATACAGAATGGAAAGACGGTAAGTTGCCTTTAGAAAAGCAATTAGCAAAAATTATTGCCAAGCTTGAGATAAAAGGCGAAGAATTAAAAAACGAAACTATAAGAAGAAAAATTTACTGGGCAGAACAGGAGGAAAAACAACGTATTGAGAAAGAAAAGCAAAAGCGCAAAGAACTGGAAATTGCAAACTTTAAAAAGCTTCTCCAAAATTCAAAGCAATGGCAAGAAGTTGAAATTCTTAGAAATTATTTAGACGACACGGAGGCGAAAGCAAAATTTAATAATAATCACACCTATGAATTTAAAAATTGGCTTTTGTGGGCTAGAAAAAAAGCAGATTGGTATGACCCTCAGATTAATGCAGGAGATGAATTGTTAAATGAAACTGATAAAGAAAATCTAACAATCATTAAAAAGCCAAATCCTTATAATTTTAGTTAATTTTATGGAATCAAAATTACAAAAACTTAACATGCTGAATTTTAGCCAAATCCTTAATAATTTCGTTCGATTCGGGCATGGTCGCTTCCACCAAACAAAGACAAGCCTTTCAGTGTTTTCTGAAAGGCTTCTTTGTTTTTATGGTGAAACATGATTTAAACACGTGAATTAATGTTTACCCGCTTGGTTATTTGTATGTAGCGAACAACTTTGTTTTACAATCTTAATTTTTCTTTTTTCCAGGTGAATAAAGTAACTGCTATTGCGATAACGCATGCCGATATTAACATAATGAATGCTGAATCCCAGCCCCAATGATCAACAAGGAATCCGATTGCTATATTAGCAAATAATGCACCTCCCAGGTACCCGAACAAACCGGTAAGACCTGCAGCAGTTCCTGCGGCTTTCTTTGGTACCAAATCCAAAGCCTGAACTCCTATCAGCATCACCGGGCCGTATATCAGGAACCCGATGGCGATCAAAGCAATATTATCAATTAAGATATGGCCGGCAGGATTTTTCCAGTATACAACAATTGCGATCATCACTAACAGCATATAGATCACTATTGCCGGAGCACGGCGGCCGGAAAATATTTTATCCGAGATCCATCCGCACAGAAGGGTTCCGGGAATACCAGCCCATTCATATGCAAAATAAGCCCACCCCGATTCTTTGATGGAAAAACCTTTGGCTTCTGCAAGATAAGTAGGCGCCCAATCCAGTACCCCGTAACGTACCATATAAATCATGGCATTGGCAACAGCGATTAACCAGAGCATCTTGTTTTTGATGACGTAAGTGAAAAATATTTCCCTGGTAGAAAATTCTTTCTCATGGCTTTGTTCATAATCTTTCGGAAAATCATTTTTAAATGCTTCAATATTGGGTAATCCACAGGACTGAGGAGTATCTCTGATCAGAATATATGCAATAATTGCAAAAAGGATTGCAATCAATGCCGGAAAATACAATTTACTCTGCCAGTCTCCAAATATTGCAAGCCCTAAAACAGCCAAAGGACCAATAAGACCACCTCCAACATTATGCGCAACGTTCCAGATCGACATCTTTATTCCTCGTTCCCTTGTGGAGAACCAATGAACCATCACACGTCCGGATGGTGGCCATCCCATTCCCTGAAACCATCCGTTGACAAACATTACAATGAACATAATGGTTACAGAGGAGGTAAGGATTGGAATAGTCCCAAAGCATAAAACAGTTATCGCCGAAAGCATCAATCCCAGGCTCAGGAAAACTCTTGCATTGCTTCGGTCGGATATCCCTCCCATTATAAATTTACTTATACCATAAGAAATGGAAACAGCTGAGGCTATTATCCCCAGCTCTCCTTTTGAATAGCCTTGTGCTATCAGGTCGGGCATTACAAGGGAAAAATTTTTCCTCACCAGGTAGTATCCTGCATATCCAACAAAGATTCCAAGGAAAACCTGCCAGCGCAACCTCTTGTATGTGGGGTCAATTTTTTCTTTTGCAAGTTGATCAGTATGGGAAGGTGGTTTTAGTATGTTTATCATTAGAATAAATTATTTACAGGATCTGTTAATTGTTCGATATATTACTTTGGCAGTTTAATAATTGCTTAATATATTCATTAGAATATAGCTGTTTTGAGAACTAAATGAAGTCCAAGATAAATAGTTTTTTTGCATAAACCTAAAATAGAAATTATCCAGTAGGCAATCTGGAGGCATAGACCATTTATTACCGATGTTAGTTGGTTATCTATCTTTTGTAAAAAAAATAAATAGTGATAATTAAAATCTTAAGCGTTTTGTTATCTAATTTTGTGGTGGTCAAAATGTGTAAGTAATAATTGGCCAATATGAACCTGAATTTGCATATAATTGCAACATTGTCATTTCTCTTAATTGTGAATTTTAACAAATTGAAAATGTATTTTAAAATAAAAAGCTTATTGATACAAGTAATTCTTATTTGTATTCTCAATACTTCTTTTTGTTTTTCCAATAACGATTGGCATCTGAAAAAAGTTGACAAAGGCATAACAGTTTATACCAGAGAATCTGAAAATTCAGGATTTGAAGAATTAAAAGCCATCACCCACCTTAAAACCTCCGTTTCAAGTATTGTTGCACTTTTGTATGATTTTGAAGCCTATCCAGCATGGGTTTATAAATGCGGAAAGTCAGGTACACTTAAAATAATCAGTGAAAAAGAATTGATTCATTATCAGACTATAATGGCTCCATGGCCTGTTGATAATCGAGATTTTGTTGTAAATATTAAAATCCATCAAAATAAAAAAACAAAAGTTATTACTATAAATTCGTATGCGATGGGGAATTATATTCCAGTTTTCCCTGGCTACGTGCGCATTATGAAATTCGATGGTTCATGGGTAATCACTCCACAAAATGATGGCACTGTTGAAATTGAATATCAACTTTTAGTTGATCCAGGTGGTTATGTCCCGGCGTGGGTGGTTAATATGGTAGTTATAGAGGGCCCCTTTGAAACAATGACGAATATTAAGGAACGTGTATTCAGGAACAAGTATCAAAAAGCTAAAATTCCATTTATTGAAGAGCCTGAAAAATAATTCAAATCTCAATTTCCTGCTCTAAATCTTTATCCATAGCATTAATAGCTTAATCTGTCGAAATTTTAATACAATCTCATTTTTCTGTTTAATTTTGTTTTAACCAAATGGTTAAACTATTAAATTAAATGAAAAAAATAAATCATATTACAACGGAAGAAAAGATTCTTGAGGCCGCCAAAGAAGTATTTATGAAATACGGCTTATATGGAGCCCGTATGCAGGATATTGCTGATACAGCCTGCATCAATAAGGCGCTTTTACATTATTATTTCAGAAACAAAGAAAAATTGTTTGATAAGGTATTTGAA
>JAVHPR010000169.1:0-4028 GCA_036170695.1 Bacteroidia bacterium | reverse complement strand
GCTTTGTTCTAAAGTTAAAAAAATATTCGCTGAGTTTATGAGGAGACTCTAAGTATAAATGCCACTTGATAAATCATTGGCGAAAACATTTAAGGTTCCTCTGCCTTTCTCTGTTAAATCAACTGCTTTAATGAGTTTGCCCGATTGCTCCAAAAATATAATTTGTGCATGCGTAATATTATCAGGTAAAAAATAATTGATGGTAGTTTGTTCTGCAAAAGGATTTGGAACGTTTTGATCAAGCACTACAATATTTTTATTGCTCAGTTCAACATCAGTTTGTTTTGCTGCTGTTTGTATAATACTTTCAGAAGAAATTTGTGTGGAACGTTGGGTTTTAATTACGCAGCAAGCATTCATTGCTGTTTTTAAACTATCTATTGTTTTGCTTAATTCCTGTACTGCTTTTACTAAAGGGACAACAATCTCAGCATAATTCAAAGCATAATGAGTCGTATTATTGTCAGGAGAATGTACTATAGATGAGTTGAAGCCAACTTGTTGACCTGCCGCTTCTACTTCCTGAGCAATAAAACCTGAATGAACAACAGCAGTTGATGCCGTAAAGTCCATTCCGGCTTTATGTATAGCTTTAAGGCTGTCAGACAAATTTTGTATTTGGAAATCATCAAGCATATTGGTATTCATATTGTAGGTCACCGGGCGAAGTTTATTTATAAATGCCAATCCCTTCACATTTTCCGTTACATTAGTCTTAAAGCGACCATCACTGCCTGTCCACCACCCGAGTGCACAATATAGTAATGAATTGGCATTTCCAAGATACATCATATTAGTTGCCGTAGCAGTTGCTCCATTACCAATTGCCGCACAGTTAGAATAGGTGCCTGCACTAACGTTCGCACCAAATCCTATAAAAGTATTATTTGTACCTGTGGTATTTGAATATCCTGCATTTAATCCTACTGCAGTATTGTTAGCACCTGCTCCTGATGTAAGATAAAGTGCCTGATACCCCAAAGCGGTATTGTAGGCACCAGTGGTGTTGGAAAAAAGTGATCTAAAACCATAAGCAACGTTTGAACCGCCAGAGGTGTTGTAATAACCAGATTGATAACCTGTAAAAGTATTATTGGCTGCGTTACCCGTATAGCGTGCCTGATACCCCATTAAAACATTACCACTTCCAGAACTTGTTCCAGATCCAGCACCATGTCCAATAAATGAATTATATGACCCCGATGAACAGTTGCCACCAGTAGAGTTCCCCATAAAAACATTATAGGATCCAGTTGAGGTACCCAATCCAGACAAATTGCCTAAAAAAACATTTTCCGTCCCTGATTGATTGCCATATCCTGCTCTATAACCCACAAAAACATTATTGATTGCGGAAGAATTGTAATAACCGGATTCACACCCTAAAAAAAGGTTATTGTAACCAGTTGTATTTGAATACCCTGATTTATAACCAAGTGCAGTATTTTTGATTCCATTATCGTAAACGCTGGGCTGATTGGAATAAAGGGCATAATTTCCAACAGCAACATTGTAACTGTCGTATTGAGTATTGCCAAAAGATTGCGTAAACAATGCACTAAATCCTAAAGCAACATTATTGGAAGCGGTTGTATTGTTAGCTCCGCTATAATAGCCCGAAAAGGTATTTTGTGCACCTATCGTGTTCCCAGATCCTGCATCATAACCCATAAAAACATTATATGAACCAGTAGTATTATAATATCCGCTTAAATGCCCCACAAAGGTATTTCGTGATCCAGAAGTATTGGCAGCACCAGCTTGGCTGCCGACACAAACATTATAGGCTCCGGAAGTATTTGCCACACCTGCGCTATACCCAATCATAGTATTGAAATGACCCGTCATTGAAGCATTACCTGCGCTTTTACCTACAAAAATATCTTGACTATTACCATTATGCCACAATATTATACTGCCATTTAAGCGTAAAGCATCTGTGGTATTGTAAAGGTTAATATCTCCCTTACAATCAATTTGGTAAGATGGGCTTGTAAAATTGCCAGATGGGCTAACGCCAAGTTTACCTAAATTAGTATTGTAAATATTATTGCCATTGGTTCCCCACTGGCTAAAGGCATTGTTTGTTAACAATAGTAATGCAAACAAGGTTGCTGTAAAAACTTCGTGTGTGTTTTTTTTCATTTTTTTTGCCCAAGTTTAAAGTCGTTTATTTTGGTCGGGGGCGACTGGTTTGTTTTTATTATTTTTAGTTTAGAACCAAATAGAAATATTGAAAGAAGAAAGTATTTTAGAAAACTGAAATCCTTTATAAGAAGTTGTTGAATAGGAATAAATTTGAGTGGTAGAAGGATTAGGATTGATTAAGTCTGTTGAAACACCGCTAAATGTATCTCCTATTTCATAATATAGGAGTGATGTTGAAAACTCTGCACCAACTGAAATATGCTTCTGCAAATAAATATTTCCCCCCATAAAAGCCCCCCCCCCCATAGCAAATCCACCTATTGCTATTGCTTTATCATCAAACCCTCCTGTGAGCGTATTGCTTTGCAAATTCCGACCCTCAAAACGATTTGTATATGCCATGTGATTATAATGTAAATAAGATACTGTTATTCCGCAATAGGACTCTATGAATTTCTTTCTCAAAAAATTCCACTGTATGCCAGGAATGTATCTGTAAATTTTTTGCTCAATAGTTTGATACTCTATAATGGTGTTAGTATTTGAGCTGCTGGTTTGTGCATTGTAATAACTTGATAAATTGATATTTGTTAAACCAAATTCAAAACGTGCCAGCATATTCTCGTTGATAAAATATTTTGGAGTAATACTTAGAGATAATGACTTGTTGATTTTATCACCAAAATTGTTAAAATTTGCATACGCATAACCCCAACTTGCATGCTCTGGGTCACCAACTTGTGCTTCTACACTGTTTATTGCTGCCGAAATACTCCATTTGTATTTTGGTTCTTGCTTTTCAAGTTGAGCAAATGAAGTTGTTGTGACAGAAGCAAATAATAATGAGATGAATGATTTTGTTTTCATGGTATTTTAGTTTATTGTTAGTTATAGTTTAACAAAACTAGTTTAGCTCAAATATATTTGTTATTTGAGCTAAATGTAGTTCGCATTTAAAAGCAAAGAAGTAATAATGATTAAGCGTGTTGGTTTTTCAATAGCTGTGTTTATTTAACCTATAAGTGTGTTTTATTTGACGATAAGTTGTGAATTGATTTTAAATAGTCCTGTTTTCTTCGGGCAGCTACAGACAATATTGTTTTGCATTTCATCGTAACGTCAATCAATCTTCCGCGCGAATGGAAATCAACATAATCCATATTAATAATATATTTGTTATGAATCCTGCAAAACCCATGTTCCTGAAGTAGGTTTTCGTAATGTTTGAGAATTTTGGATGTAACAATTTTACTGCCATCGGCTATAAATATATTGGTATAATTTCCATTTGCCTCTAACCATTTTATGGTTCCTGTTTTTATCAGGCGGGTATGGTTTAATTCTTCAATTAATATTTTCATGAGCCTCCATTTTTTGATTGTATGTCAATTCTCTAATTGAGTGCGGTATCCCAGAACAATAATTTAAACTGTTTTGTTTTTTTATGAATGATTTTGTTTTCATGGTATTTTAGTTTATTGTTCTTTTATTAAAAGTAAAATTGTACTACTTGTTATTTTGCCGGCAATATTTACAACACTATTAAAATGAAAAAAACACTTTATAATTTTGGTTTATATTTTTTTGCTAAGGTATAGCAATAAAAAATAATGTTTTTGGTTTTTAAAAATCGCTGAAATAATTAATATGCTGAAATCCAGCCAATTACCTCTTTTTTGGCATAAAAAACACAGTGAAAACACTTAGGAAATACAGTGAAAACACCTAGTCAGAAAGTATGATATTTTTGAGTTTGGTTGTCCGATCGAAAAAAACAGGCCTTAAAATAACAAAGTCTCGTCCCGAAATAGCTTTTATTTTAAGGCCGAAATGCTACTTCACATTTTTTTTAACAAAACAGCGTATAATGCTGTCGGCAG
>JAVHPR010000168.1:0-4037 GCA_036170695.1 Bacteroidia bacterium | reverse complement strand
TCCGCTAAGGTAGGCTATATCTCGATTTGTTGGTTGTTGAGGAAACTCTAAATAGGATTTTATCAGATGATTCTGGCAACCTTTGGATAAGCACTAATCGTGGGTTATGCAAGTTTACACCTCCTGAATATTTATCATCTTCAACATTGAATTTATCAACTGATACTGCTAAAGTGACTGAGGAAAATGATAAACCAATTTTTAAAAATTTTGATTTAAGTGATGGTTTACCCGCCAATTCATTTTCAGGAGCTGCTTGTAAAACAAAAGACGGCTTGATGTATTTCGGAAGCACGGATGGAATGTTATGTTTTAATCCTGATAGCTTAAAAGACAATTCACATAAGCCTCCGGTATATTTTACCTCCTTCAAAATTTTTGAAACAGAATTTCCGCTTGATACACCTATTGCAACAAAGCATGAAATAATACTTTCCTATAAACAAAACTTTTTCTCCTTTGAATTTGTGGGCTTGGATTATGCTCAACCATTAAAAAATCAATACGCTTTCAGGATGGAAGGCTTCGACAATAAATGGGTATATATAGGGAACAGGCGTTATGCAAGTTATACTAACCTTGATCCGGGAGAATATGTTTTCAGAGTAAAAGCATCTAATAATAGTGGGATATGGAATGAAGACGGAGCCTTCATCCGAATTATTATTACTCCTCCTTTCTGGCGTACCAAAACATTTTACGCTGCCTGCATACTTACGCTTATCGTTATGGTTTTTAGCTATATTAAATGGCGGGAGCGAAATCTTAAACGGGAAAAAAGAATTCTTGAAGAAAAAGTTGAATTGCGAACAAAACAATTAGACGAAAAAAACAAAGTAGTAGAAGAGCAAAAAAAAGTGGTGATAGAAAAAAATCTTCAAATAACTGAAAGCATTAATTATGCAAAAAAAATACAACATGCCCTCCTGCCCCCTCAGGAATTAATTAAATCCTTTTCTCCCGATTCATTTATTTTTTTCAGACCAAAAGATATTGTAAGCGGTGACTTTTATTATTTCGCTGAATTTGAAAAATATACTTTACTGGCCTGTGTTGATTGCACAGGACACGGCGTTCCGGGAGGGTTTATGAGTACACTGGGAAGTTTGCTGTTGGATAAAATTGTAAATTCTGAGTTATTAAGTCCTTCCGAAATTCTGAATAAATTAAGTACTGAAATCATAAGAGTTTTACATCAACAAGATGGCGGGGAAATACAGGATGGCATGGATCTGTCTGTCTGTTTAATTGATCGCACCAATAAAAAAATTGAATTCAGCGGAGCACGCAATGGAATTATTATTATTTCAGATGGGCTCGCAACAAGGTATAAAGCCGATTTGTTCCCGGTTGGTGGGAATTATATGAAAAAAGGAGTTGCCATTGAGCGCAATTTTAAAACACAAACTATTTCAATCAATCAAAATGACTGGATTTATATGTATACTGATGGTTTTATGGAACAAGTGGGGGGTGAAGAAGGCATTCCGATGAACTATACACAGTTTGAAAAAATATTAATATCTGCATCGAACCAACAAAATTCTGAAGAAAAAAACATATTCTTACAAACGGAAATAGACAATTGGAGAGGGAAACATGAAAGAGACGATGATATGCTTATTATTGGATTCCAGGTGGCTTAGGATGATACAGTGACACTAAACTAAACTAAAATAAAATAAAATATAATGAATAAAAAAACATACGGGATTTACATACTACTTTTAGCAATAGCCTTCTGTTTCTTTTCATGTGGGAAAGATACAGAAGGGAAAAGGCAAAAAAGAAAAATTTCCTTCAGTCCACCTGAAATAATTGGTGGGAGAAGCCCGATTGTTATCCTTTCAGATTCTCGTCCAAAACCAAAAACTATTCTTATCCCGATAAAAGACAGTGTTAGTTATACCGTTCAAACGCAAACCGGAACAAAAACATTAAAACTTCCTCCACCAATTACAACACCAATCCGGGAAGGAGAAGCTGGTGGATATACTTATATGCAAAATTACAATACCGAACAGGGATTGGGATTAAGTTCAATTGGATGTGGATATAAGGATAAAATCGGCAATCTGTGGTTTGGAACTACCGGTGGCGGCGTTAGTAAATACGATGGGAAATCTTTTACCAATTTTACTACCGTTCAGGGCTTGGCAAATAACCTTGTAAAGTGCATACTTGAAGATAAAAATGGAAATCTGTGGTTCGGCACTAATGGTGGAGGAGCAAGTAAATATGATGGTAAATCTTTTACTAATTATACAACTGAGCAAGGGCTTGTAAATAACAGAGTTTCTTGCATCACCGAAGATAAAAGTGGAAATCTGTGGTTTTCTTGCTCCAATGGCATTAGCCGTCTTAGCCATAAGCACATTCCCTCTGCCAATAGTGAAGCAAAAACAATATCTCTTTTTACCAATTTTACTATTGCTGATGGATTGTTAAGCAATGGTGTTAACGTTTGCTTTACAGATAAGAAAGGAAATATTTGGTTTGGCACTGATCAGGGAATAAATAAAATTACCGCAGATTCTGTATCTGTAACCCCAAAAGGGAAGTTAGGAGGGACTTTATTCACAAATTATACCACCGCTCAGGGGCTGAGTAATAGTAATGTCAGTTGCATTAGCGAAGACAAAAAAGGAAATCTTTGGTTTGGGACTTTTGGCGGGGGTGTAAACAAATACAATCCTTCTTTAAATGAATTGTCAAAAACGAAAATCCCGACTGAAGAATCGTCACGTTTTACTAATTATATACTAGGAAAGGGTTCCTTATGTAATAACGTTTATTGCATCACGGAAGATAAATCCGGAAATCTATGGTTTGGAACGGGTGAAGGATTGAGTCGCCTTAGCCCTGACTTATCCTCTCCTTTTACCCATTTCACTGTTGTTCAGGGCTTGTCGAGTAATATTATTCGAAGCATCACTGCAGATAAAACAGGAAATCTATGGATTGGTACCGCCCCCGGAGGTCTGAGTAAATATGAAGGGAATGCCTGTACGAGTTTTACATTGGATCAGGGCTTAATAGTTAATAAAATTTGGGGTATCACGGAAGATAAAAAAGAAAATCTTTGGTTTGTTGGTGGAGGAGGAATAAGCAAGTTTAACAGAAAGTCATTTACGAATTTTAGCGTCCCATATCTTATGCCTTATATAAGGTGCGTTACCGAAGATAAAAATGGAAATATTTGGTTCGGAACCAGTTTTGGAGCAACCAAATACGATGGTGCCTCTTTTACTAATTACACCACAGAACAGGGAATGGTACATAACGTTGTTTTATGTATTGTTGAAGATAAAAAAGGTAATTTGTGGTTCGGTACCTATGGTGGAGGGGTCAGTAAATACGATGGCAACCGTGTTGAGGCTATTGAAAAAGGAGAAAATGTTTCATTTGAAAATAAAAGAGATCTAAAAAAAGTAAATGGAAAGTTTGTTTCATCATTTACAAATTACACCACTGCGCAAGGTTTGGCAGATAATACTATTAAGTGCATCCTTGAAGATAAAAAGGGGAATATGTGGTTTGGCACAAATGAAAAAGGACTTAGTAAATATGCCTGTCCCGACAAAGGAGGAAACTCATCTTTTACTAATTTTTCAAGGACGCAAGGACTTTCTAATAATACTATTTTAAGTATTCTGGAAGATAAAACAGGGGCTTTTTGGTTTGGCACAGCCGGAGGAGGAGTTTGTAAATATGACCCTAAGCCAGAAGGGGCTTCATCTCCGTTCACAAGTTATACTACTGCTCAGGGTTTAGCTGATGATATGGTGTATGATATGGTTGAAGATACACTATCCAACATGATTTGGTTCGGAACAAATTTGGGTTTATCCGGACTAAAACTCAACACTTTAACTGCTGGCGCTGCTGGAGCTAAATTTGAAAACTTTAATAATCACACAGGCTATCCGATAAAAGATTTAAATAAAGGTGCATTATTTTTAGATAAAAAAGGAATAGTATGGGCCAGGGCTACCGCATGACTAACAATTGATTGTCAATAAGATATCAATAGTATG
>JAVHPR010000167.1:0-4056 GCA_036170695.1 Bacteroidia bacterium | reverse complement strand
AAATTATTGGAGGATACTGTTATTTATCCGCATGAAAATAATAAGATATTCGAATCAAAACAGAAAGTTCTTACCTTATGTGCTAAATATAATTTAGAAGCGATAGCCATTGGAAATGGCACTGCCGGAAGGGAAACAGAATCTTTTATCCGGACAATTGAAGGTTTACCAAAAGAACTCCATATCATCATGGTAAACGAAAGCGGTGCATCAATTTATTCTGCATCAGATGTTGCCCGCGAAGAATTTCCGGATAAAGATATTACAGTTCGTGGTGCAGTTTCAATCGGCCGCAGGTTAGCTGATCCTTTAGCTGAGTTGGTTAAAATTGATGCAAAATCAATTGGTGTGGGACAATATCAACATGATGTAGATCAATATGAAATAAAGAAAAAATTAGATGAAGTGGTTGAAAGCTGCGTTAATAAAGTAGGTGTGGAAGTGAATACTGCCAGTAAGCAATTGCTTGCTTATGTATCGGGCTTAGGTCCGCAATTGGCAAGAAATATTGTTGAATACCGTAATGAAAACGGACCCTTTAAATCCAGAAAAGAATTAATGAAAGTGCCTCGTATGGGAGAAAAAGCATACGAACAAGCTGCCGGCTTTTTACGGGTTTTGAATAGTAAGCACCCTTTAGATAAAAGTGCAGTGCATCCCGAAAGCTATGCTATTGTTGAGAAAATGACTAATGATTTGAATTGCACTATTCAGGAGCTTATGGCTGAAAAAGAAAAGCGCAAACAAATTGTACTTCAGAAATATGTAACTGATACTATTGGGTTACCAACATTAACTGATATCTTAAATGAGTTGGATAAACCTGGACGCGATCCACGAAAATCCTTTGAAATTTTTTCCTTTGACACCAGTGTGCATGAAATGAAAGACCTGCGCATCGGAATGCGTTTACCCGGTATTGTTACTAATGTAACTAACTTCGGAGCCTTTGTAGATATTGGTGTTCACCAGGATGGCCTAGTACACATCAGTCAGCTTTCAAATACATTTATTGATGACCCAAATAAAATTGTGAAGGTTCAGCAACAAGTTATGGTAACTGTTACCGAAGTTGATATACAACGCAAACGCATTGCATTATCAATGAAGGATAATGCAGTATCAAACACGCAAACAAGTATTCCAACAAAAGTTGTTGTAAACAAAAATGGAAAAGTTGTACCGGCGGCAAAAGATTTTGCCTCGCAATTGGAAGCTTTGAAGGGGAAGTTTAATTAAGTATTACTCGCATATCTCTTTTAAATTTCTAAGGAAGATGCAGAATTTACAATGTATATTTTTGAATTAAAAATTTGTACTATTGCAATGATTTTATCCTTTCGACATGAAGAAAAAACCTTTATCCGGCATAAAAATATTAGACCTAACAAGGCTTCTCCCCGGGCCAATGTGTACACTTCATTTAGCTGATATGGGTGCTGACGTGCTGAAAATAGAAGAGCTGTTCATTGGCGACTATGCACGGTTGATACCACCAATGCAAAACAAAAACTCCACTTTTTTTAATGCAGTAAACCGCAACAAACGTTCTATTGCCATTGATCTCAGCAAAGAAGAAGGTCGGAATATTTTTATCAAACTTGCCGAAACAGCTGATATTATTGTAGAAAGCTTTCGTCCCGGTGTTGTTAATAAACTGGGACTAGATTATGAAACGCTCAAAAAAAACAATCCCAAATTAATTTATTGTTCAATCACCGGCTACGGGCAAACCGGACCATATCGCGATAAAGCGGGGCACGACATTAATTTCTGCGCCTATTCAGGTGTGCTTGATCGTGAAGGAGAATTTCCATTTATTCCAAATTTTCAAATTGGAGATATCGTTGGAGGCACCTTAAATGCAGCAATGGGAATACTCGCAGCCCTTATTCAGCAGAAGATGACCGGAGAAGGCCAATACATCGATGTTTCCATTATGGATGGGATAATTGCCCATTCAACACTGGCATTGGCACACGCAAATAGCACGGAGCAAAGTTTTTTAACCGGTGTCTTGCCTTGCTATTCTATTTATGAAACATCCGACAAAAAATTTATGGTACTCGGTGCTATGGAGTTTAAATTCTGGGAACGTTTCTGTAAAGCGATTAACAGGGACGACCTTCTCCCCTATCACATGGCTACCAATGCTGAAGCTCAAAAAGTACATACTGAAATAGCCACGATTTTCAAAAGCAACACCCGACAATATTGGACGGATAAATTTAATACTATTGATTGTTGCGTTTCTCCTATCCTTTCCTTGAAGGAAACCCTGGATAACGACCATGTAAAGGCGCGAAACATTGTTGAAAAACACACCTATCCCCATGAAGGAGAAGTGGTACAGTTTGGGCTTCCACTTAAATTCAGCAACTTTAAATTTGAAGTTGAAACACAAGCTCCTCTTTTGGGTGAACATACAGAGCTCGAATTACTTGCAATAGGCTATTCGAAAATAGAAATTGAAAAATTAAGAAATACTAACATTATTTTATAAATTTGGGCGTGCCCCCGATAAAAATCGGGGTCGGGCTATTCACTGCAATCTTTTTTTTCTAAAAATAAAAAAAGGATTTCCGTTACTATCCCTCACGCAAAAGAAAACACCTCTCCCCTTAATCCCCTCTCCGAAGGAGAGGGGGTAGGAAGTAAAAAAAAAAAAAATTATCAATAAAAAATTAAACCAACTCACCTAATCCCCCCTCTCCTTTGGAGAGGGGATTAAGGGGTGAGGTAAACCCAACCCCATGATAAAACGCACCCTATTTACCGAAGAACATGAGATGCTCAGAATTGCAGTGAAGGATTTTTTTCAAAAAGAAATTGTTCCTTTCCATGATGAATGGGAACAGGAAGGACAAATTTCAAGAGAAGCCTGGCTCAAAGCCGGCGAAATGGGAATTCTTTGTTCTTGTGTACCCGAGGAATACGGCGGTTCAGGGTTGGATTTCTTGTACAGTACCATAATAATTGAAGAGCTTTCAAAGACAGGCTGTACCGGACCCGGATTCTTTTTACATTCCGACATTGTTGCTCCTTATATTTTACATTATGGAACAGAAGAGCAAAAAAAGAAATGGCTGCCTAAAATGATAAGTGGAGAAGTTATTACAGCCATTGCTATGACTGAGCCTGCAGCCGGAAGTGATTTGCAAGGGATAAAAACTACAGCCATTAAACAAGGGGATCATTATATTGTAAATGGTTCTAAAACCTTTATTACCAATGGTTATATGTCCGACATGGTGATAGTTGTTGTAAAAACTGATCCCGCTTCAGGTGCCAAAGGGACAAGTTTATTACTGATGGATACAAGCATGGCAGGCTTTTCTAAAGGTAAACCGTTTAAGAAAATTGGGATGAAAGCACAGGATACTTGCGAATTATTTTTCGATAATGTAAAAGTGCCTGTATCCTGCCTGCTAGGTTCAGAAGGACAAGGATTTAATTATCTGATGCAGGAACTTCCTCAGGAAAGGCTATTGGTAGGTATTATGGCTATTATAACTGCTGAAACTGCTATTGAAAAAACAATTCAATATACAAAAGAACGTATTGCTTTTGGTAAACCCCTGTCTGCATTGCAAAATACACGTTTTAAAATTGCTGAACTGGCCACAGAAACGCAGATTGGCAGAATTTTTATTGATAAATGTATTGAGCTTCACTTAAAAAAGGAACTCGATGTTCCTACCGCCGCTATGCTAAAATATGCAATGACTGATTTGCAATGCAAAGTGGTTGATGAATGTTTGCAACTACACGGTGGCTATGGCTACGTTTGGGAATATTGGATTGCCCGTGCCTACGCAGATAGCAGGGTTCAGAAAATTTATGCTGGCGCCAATGAGATAATGAAAGAAATAATTGCCAGAGCAATGTTGTAAAAACTAATTTTTTAAAGATTAAAACTCAGCCCTGACAGTTTCTAAAAAAAGGAATTATCAGGGCTGAAAAAATTTGTCAGGTTTGTAAAAAGTTTTATAACTTATAACCGATGTTACGCAAAAGTCCGAAGGACTTAAATTTGAATAGCTCCGTATGAAATAC
>JAVHPR010000166.1:0-4071 GCA_036170695.1 Bacteroidia bacterium | reverse complement strand
TTAGCAGTTCAGCATTGAAAGCCTTAACCAGAATAGGCGATATAATAGTTCCAAAAAATGGTGAGTTTCCTTCTTTTTCAGAGCTGGGGTGCCTCGAGCATGTTGATGATGTTGCAGCATATGCTCCGGCAAATGATTTAAAAGACTTAAATATGTTTTTGTCAATTCTTTCCTTTATGCCTGATTTATTACTGAAATGGATAGTTAAATCCATGAATGACAGTCATGGAAAAGATGGTGGTATGTCTGATTTATTCCGCATGCTTGATCTTGGACTTAAAGGAATAATTTTCGGAACGTATTATTCAGGGAAAATAGGAAAAAATTTCAAGGGGAAATCTCCATTTGAAGTGATTGATTTCAAAGTAACCCGAATTGAAGTGGAAGAGTTAAGTGCTGTAGTTCAGTGATTTTGAAATAATCTTAAAAAAGTATTTAGATCTGTAAACCATAAATTCAAATCAATGTGTTGGATTTTCTCAAATCGTGTGTTGTCACCCTGAGCCTGTCGAAGGGGTGCGATGGCTTGCCCAGATACTTCGACAGGCTCAGTATGACACATTCATACAACATTTAACTCTATCATTGATTGAGATCCTTAAAGCCAATCAAAGAAAGTCAGCCTCAAAATTCAAATTTATATCCGATACCTTTAATTGTTTTGATATAATCTTCACCTATTTTTTCCCGCAATTTTCGGATATGAACATCAATGGTACGGTCGCCAACTACGACATCACCACCCCAAACTTTATCTAATATTACTTCACGGGTAAATACTTTCCCGGGTTTTGAAGCAAGCAAGGCAAGTAATTCGAATTCTTTTTTCGGAAGACTGATTTCTATTCCGTCTTTTTCTATAACATAACGCTCCCTGTCTATTTTAATTCCTCCGGTATTCACTGTTTCAATTTTGCCAGATTCAAGACCAGGTGATCTTCTTAATAAAGCTTTAATCCGGCTAATCAAAACTCTTGGCTTAATTGGTTTGTTGATATAATCGTCTGCACCTACCTCGAAACCAGCAATTTGCGAGTAATCTTCGTTGCGTGCTGTTAAAAAAGTAATCATTACATTTTTTAATTCCGGAATTCCCCGAATTTCTCTACATGTTTCAATACCATCCATATCCGGCATCATTACATCTAATATAATCAAATCCGGTTTTTCTTTTTTTGCAATAGTGATGGCTTCGTTTCCATTATTAGCCGTAAAAACTTCGTAACTTTCTTTTTTCAGGTTGTAACTAAGAAATTCCAAAATGTCTTGCTCATCGTCTACCAGTAATATTTTTTGTCCACTAGTCATAATATTTTCAATTATTAAAATGTAAAATTACACTTTAGAAATGAAGCAATGTTAAATTGAAATCAAATAAACATTAACAAACAAATTTTTTGTTTCAGAATTTAGGCTCGTTTTTAGAATTGAAATGGGTGTTTCAATAATCTCAATGTAAATGTAATTAATATAAACGAAGAAACGCCTGTAACGATTTTTCATTACAGGCGTTTCTAAATATTATAGTAACAATAATAAAAGAGAATTATTTCACTACCTGAAACTTACCTCTGCTAATGGCAACATTTTTATTATTGAGTAAAGTATAAACATAAGTTCCGGAAAGGAATGATGATGTTTGAATGTTTACTTTATTGTCAGTTAATGAATACGAACCTATTAAGCGCCCGGTAATGTCATTTATTTCAATAGTTGTCGCATTGATGGAGGAAACAAAGTTGATGTCACTATTTGCAGGATTTGGAAAAACAGATACTTGATTTTCTATACCGCTAATTTCATTTGTACCGGCACCAGTATTTCCTGTTAAACCGCTATATCCGGTATTCCCTGTGTATCCGGTATTTCCGGTATAGCCTGTGTTCGCGGTATATCCTGTAAAACCACTATAACCTGTCGAACCACTTGAGCCCGTATTACCTGTTAAACCACTGGAGCCTGTTAAACCAGAAAATCCTGTGAAGCCGGAAAATCCGGTAAAACCAGTTAATCCGCTAAACCCTGTAAAACCAGTTAATCCGGAAAAGCCTGTGAAACCGGTTAATCCGGATGAGCCTGTTATTCCGGATGAACCTGAAGATCCAGTTAATCCGGAAGAACCTGATGAACCTGACGAACCGGTGGAACCCGTTAATCCTGTGGAACCAGTTAAACCGGAAAATCCTGTAAAACCAGTTAGGCCAGTGAAGCCGGTAAATTGAGCATTTACGCCCAAAGAACTAATAAAAAAGATGATAAAAATAAGTAGTGATCTTTTCATGATTAACAAATGTATTAGTTAATAAATTCAATTTTTTTTGATGAAAAAAATATTAAGCTGAATAACAAAGATAAAAAAAATATTTTTATTGAAGTGGTTTTGATCAAAAAATCTGTTTTATGTTTTGAAAAAATTCCTTTTTAGCTCAAATATTATTACTTTTGAGGTCAACCCACCTAAAAGAAGAGAAGGGGAGGTCAATTAACTTCTGAACCCAAAAAACAGACAGCAAGATGAGCAGCGAAGAATTAGGTGACAATGAAAAGAAAGGTCAGGAGCAACTAAAATTGGTTGACCGTTTTGAAGATATGCTTAAAAATGGGAATCAGAGTTTTTTTGATGCTGAAGAGTTTGAAGATATTATCGATTATTATTTCGAAAAAAATAATTCTAATAAGTCTCTTCAAGCCATTGATTTAGCAATCAATCAATACCCGTTTTCTACGGTTTTCTTATTACGTAAAGCTCAGATTTACGCTGCTACCAATCAAAGTCAAAAAGCCCTGGAAATATTATCTTATGTTGAAAGTATGGAACCTTCCAATACTGAATTGTTTATGACCAAAGGTTCTATATACAGCCAAATGGGGCTTTCTGAACAAGCAATTGAAAATTACAAAAAAGCTGCCGAAAATGCCGAAGATATTGATGAAATATACCTGGCTATGGCTTTTGAGTTTGAAAATACCGCCAAGTTTGATGATGCCATTTTTTATCTGAAAAAAGCCATTGCTGAAAATCCTGAAAACGAGGCAGCCTTGTACGAGCTTGCTTTTTGTTATGAACTAAACGGCCAATCAGAAGAAAGTGTAAAATATTATTCAGAGTTTATCGAAAAACACCCCTATACAGCTACTGCCTGGTTTAACCTTGGTGTTGCATACAACAGATTAGAAATGTTTGAAAAAGCTATTGATGCTTACGATTATGCTATTGCAATTCAGGAAAATTTCTCATCAGCTTATTTTAATAAGGCAAATTCATTAGCAAATTTGGATCTTTATGATGATGCTATTGCAGTGTATAAAGAAACTTTAAAGGTCGAGGAACCTGAGGCGATTACCTATTACTATATTGGAGAATGTTACGAAAAAAAAGAAGATTTTGAACACGCATTGGTTTATTATAATAAAGCGATTACACTTAATGCCCAATTTGCAGATGCATGGCTCGGAATAGGAATTGTTCTTGATGCACAAAATCGTACCAGTGAAGGTATCCATTATGTGAAAAAAGCGGTAGAGCTTGAAAAAGAGAATTCAGAATTTTGGTATATTTATGGCGAGTTGCAACAAAAAATGCTGTTTCATGAAGATGCCGAAATATCTTTTAAAAAGGTAATTGAGTTGGATCCTGAAAATGCTGAGATATGGTTGGATTATGCCAATTTATTGTTTGAACAGGAAAACAAAAATGGTTCATTGGAAATATTGGCAGAGGGAATAAAACACCATCCTCATAATGCTGAATTACAATACCGAATTTCAGCCTGCTTAATGAGCATCGGACAAAAACAAGAAGCATTAAGTTTTTTACGCAGTGCTTTAAAATTAAATTATGATATACATAACGAACTGTTTGACTATTTACCGCAACTGAAAGAAAATACAAGTATTACAGACTTAATTGAATCTTATAAAAAGTAATTAACGGATGTGCTGATAAAATAATGTGCTGATGTGCTGATGTGTTGATGTACTGATTAAAAAAAGTTAATATTTTTACAAAAAACATAATTACTTAAACAAAAAAACATAATTTACAGCTCATTTTTAAAAATTACAAAATTG
>JAVHPR010000165.1:0-18702 GCA_036170695.1 Bacteroidia bacterium | reverse complement strand
ACAAATATACAAAATAAATTTTATATTACATACTAAATAATGCTCCTATTAATATCTGGTAAGCAAATGGCTTTTGTTCAATAACTGTACTTATACTTGTTTGAATATACAAGTTGCCGTTTTCCAAATGCATATTGTCAGTTCCTTCGTATTCAAATGTAATGTTTTTGGGATCTCCACCGGGGTTAACAACTAAATCATATTTCAGATTTTGCTCCACATTATAAACATTCATATCAATGAAAGGATAGAGATTTTTATAGGAAACTCCCCCATAAAGTTTAACCCCTTCTGCCCAATTGCCCGGATCGTTTCCTAAAAAATAATTCCTGTGAAATGAAAAAAGATCACTACCTGTAACATCCACTTTTGGGTTACTGTTAATGAAATTAACTTTAAAAGAATGGTAATGAACCAGTGGGATACCTTTTTCACTTCTGGTAAAGTCGTGAAAATTTACATTTTCGATGAATAAATAAGTAAAGGTGTTTTTTTCAAGAAACAATTTTCCTCCACCAAAATCAGCTTCAAACATCACTTGTTTAGGCCATTGATTCTTATTCTCTTCAAATATCATCTTAGGCGATGGAGCTAATTTCTCACCGGCCAAAGCAGATACTAAAGAAACAAAAATGAAAATGGATATGAATTTTGTTTTCATTGATTCATCGTATTGTTTATTGCTTCTGTTCGTTAGTTTAAAACTATGCAATTCAGTCCAAGACCTTCAGTTTCTACAAAGTTTCCCACGTTTACCGTCATTGCGAGAGAGCTTTTCGCGAACGAAGCAATCTCATTAACTAATGTGAGATTGCTTCACCCTTTCTAAGAAGAGGGTTCGCAATGACGTTTTAAATTAGCATCTGCGTAAAAGAATTTCATTCTTTATAAACCTCTGCAATTCAGCGCAGAGTGATTTAGTTACAAAAACGTACCACCACAATCTGTTTCCACAAGATGTTTATATACATATTACCGTTGCACCCAAGCGGAATTTTTAAAAATATTTTCTTATTTTTTTTCCTTGCTCCAAAGTAATTTCACTCTAACAAATATAATCAAAAAAACAGGTTATCGCAAATTGATTACCGCACGTAATAAGGTGTTTACAAGATATATATATATTTGAGAGTAAGCGTATTTATAGATTATAATTTATGTTTTTTAATTTTTGGTCAATTATATTAATAGTTCCGATTATATTTGATGTGAAATTATGTAACTGAAATAATATTCTGAATGAAAAAAGTAGAACTAAAAATTGCATTTACTGAATTTGAAAATGAAAACGAGTTAAGTACTCCGGAACAAGAGTTGCTCCGAAAAGCAAGGGCTACCTGCAATTTGGCGTATGCACCATATTCCGATTTTCATGTAGGGGCGGCTTTGTTGTTGGAAAATGGGGTTATTATAACTGGTAATAATCAGGAAAATGTTGCTTTCCCAAGTGGTTTGTGTGCGGAACGTGTTGCTATTTATTATGCCGGGGCGCAATATCCAAGTGTTGCAATTAAAACTATCGCGATTACATGCAAATCGAAATCATTTCATGTTGGAGAGCCTCTTTCCCCTTGTGGAGGTTGTCGCCAGGCGATGTCGGAATATGAAATGAGGCATAATACGAAAATCAGAGTAATTTTAATGGGTGAAACAGGTAAAATACGCGTAATTGATAGTATTGCGGACTTATTGCCATTTATGTTTAAGGCTGAGGAATTAAAAAAAGGAAGAAATAATTAAGAGTTTCATGAAAATTCTGACCTCAACCAGATAATTCAAGGTTTATATCATTTATGCAATTGCTCGCTGAAATATTGTCACTATAACTTAGCGAAAGAAAACGTTACAATGCCACCCCTTGTATTTGCTGTTAAATAAGCATTATGGCATTGAAAAAATCTCATCATAACAAATTTAATAAAAATAAAAACCGATAATATTCGATTAGTAATCGAAAAATATCGGATAATTTTCGATTAGTAATCGAAAAAATGTTACCTTTGTATTGAAATGAATCGCGAAAGAATACTGGAAGCATTAAAAAAACACCTTTCCGACAAGAGGCACAGTATCCTTATTGGCGCCCGTCAGGTCGGTAAAACAACCGTTGCAAAACAACTGGCGGAACATCTTAAGCAACAAAATAAAAAAGTATTTTATCTTACTTTTGAAGATCCTGAAATTTTAGCGGATATTAATTCTCATCCCGAGAAAATTTTCAATTACACATTTCATCCTGATAATTTAAAACCCAAAGAACGACTGTACATTATCATTGATGAGGTGCAATATGCCGCTAATCCCACCAACTTACTTAAATTATTATTTGATAAGTATGAAACCAAGGTGAAAATAATAGCCACAGGCAGCAGCGCATTTTATATCGATCGGGATTTTAAAGATTCACTTGCAGGGAGGAAAAAAATATTTGAACTATATACCTTATCTTTCAAAGAGTTCCTACATTTTAAGAAAGCGGAGGAGCTTTCGGAGGAATATGATCAGATGCAAAAACGTAGTAATTATAGTTCGTTAAAGGAAAAGCAAATTCGTTTGCTCTTTAATGAATATTTAAATTATGGCGGTTATCCGGCTGTTGTTCTTGAAAACAATATAACATACAAAAAAGATTTGTTAGCCGAATTAGTGAACAGTTACATGAAAAAAGATGTGCTGGAAGCGAATGTAAGGGAGGACTTGAAGTTTTTTAATCTGGTGAAAATATTATCCCATCAAACCGGCGATTTAGTGAATCAAAATGAATTGTCAAATACGCTTAAGACAGCGGTTGGTACAATTGATAATTATCTGTATTTATTGCGTAAATGTTTCCATATTCATTTATTACCTCCTAAATCGGGCAATATCAGGAAAGAATTGACCAAGATGCCTAAAATTTATTTTAATGATTTAGGGATGAGAAATTATTTGTGCAATAGTTTTGGTAAAATAGAACAACGCGCAGACAGAGGGGCATTGATAGAAAATTATGCTTTCATCCGTTTGCGCGAACTATATGGATTAGATGCTTTGCGCTTTTGGCGAACAGCTGATGGTAATGAAGTCGATTTTATTGTCGAAGAAAATTTGAATAAAGGAAAAGCATACGAAGTAAAATTTTCGGAATCACAATATAGAGCAACTAAATACAGGAAATTCACTGAAAACTATCCCGCTTTTAATTTAAAACCATTGGTTTATCAAAGAGAGACAAAGAAAGCGGTTGACTTATTATTGTTTTGAAAAGATTTTAAAAACCGATAATATTCGATTGCTAATCGAAAATTATCCGATATTTTTCGATTAGCAATCGAATATTATCGAAATATAGAGGTTGTCTGTTTTGATTTGCTAAGAATATTTCTCCCAACCAACCCAATAAATAGCCTAACTAAACCGATGTTCTGTTTTGTATAACTCCTCTTTGGAAAGATTTTTAAAATAATCGTAGGTGATTTTCAATCCTTCTGCACGGTTTACTTTCGGTTCCCAGCCCAGAATTTCTTTAGCTTTTGTAATATCTGGTTTGCGCTGTTTAGGATCATCCTGAGGAAGAGGTTTAGAGATTACTCTTTGTGAAGTCCCTGTTAATTTAATTATTTCATCAGCGAATTCCTTAATGGTAATTTCTTGTGGATTTCCAATATTTACAGGTTGTGCGTAATCACTAAGTAATAAACGATAAATACCTTCCACCAAATCATCAACATAACAAAATGAACGTGTTTGTGATCCGTCTCCGAATATCGTTAAATCTTCGCCACGTAATGCCTGGCCAATAAATGCAGGTAATACACGACCATCGTTTAGTCGCATGCGTGGTCCATAAGTATTGAAAATACGAATAATGCGTGTTTCCAACCCATGATAAGTATGATAAGCCATTGTGAGCGCCTCCATAAAGCGTTTGGCTTCATCGTAAACACCTCGTGGACCAACTGGATTAACGTTGCCCCAATATTCTTCTGTTTGCGGATGCACGATAGGGTCGCCATATACTTCAGAAGTAGAAGCAACTAAAATTCGGGCTTTTTTTGCAAGAGCTAAGCCTAGCAAATTATGGGTTCCGAGCGAGCTGACTTTTAATGTCTGGATTGGAATTTTTAAATAATCGATTGGAGATGCAGGGGATGCAAAATGTAGAATGTAATCCAGATTACCCGGAACAAAAACAAATTTGGAAACATCATGATGATAAAATTCAAAATGTTCCAATTTCATTAAGTGTTCAATGTTTTTCAAGTCACCGGTAATAAGATTATCCATACCAATAACATGGTAACCTTCTTTTATGAAGCGATCACAAAGATGTGAACCTAAAAAGCCCGCTGCACCTGTTATTAAAATTCGTTTCATAATAGTTTTTCTAAAAAAGATTTTAAGGGATCCAAATATGGGTGATTCAAATTCCAGTGATTTGCTTCTAAGTAATTTCTCTCCTTTTCCTTTATTTTTTCTTTTTGACTTTTTGAATCACCTAACATTGCCTCTAGGTAAGCATATATTTTAGTCTTTGTTGCAGGTGTAGTGTATCTATTATCGATAGAGTAAATATTCTCTTTTGATGATAAACAACCTTCATATGAACTCCAGCAGTCGAATATTGCTTTATTGTTAGTATTAATTATTTCTTGTAATAATAACTCTAAATCCCCCTCTGTTGAACCATTTGGAAAAAGAAAATAGTCAATACTGATTCCAAGAGTTGCAATCCATGTATCTATCTCGTTTCTTCTATTTTCATAGTCTTCATCCGCATCTAAAATCAAAATGTTTTTTACCCCGGATTTATCGTTTATTAGAAATACTGGCTTAGTGATTTCCAATTTTCCTATTCCACCCATTTCTGCAATATGAACATTTGATGAAAGCTCCCTTCCATTAATATGTTTAAGATAATCTTCAACAAATTTCTTGTCAGCGATTCCTTCAACAAAAATTGCAACTTTCATAAAGAGCCCCCTCTTACATTTAATGAATAATTTATTGCATGCTCAAATTCTTGAAAATTATATTTTACAGCTTCTATTTGATTGCTTTTATTTTTTATTAGGGTGTAGCTTCCAACTTCATTTTGCAAATGACTCAAATCTTTGTCTTCAAGAGCTTCTTTATAAGCTCTCAAGCATTCGGAATCGTGAGTAGTAATAAATAATTGGGTGTTGTTTTTATCAGCTACCTTTAGTAAAACGAGCCACACTTCTTTCATCCTAGAAAAATGAATTCCATTGTCTATTTCATCTATCATTAGTCGTGAGTTTTTACTCATAATAATTTCCAGAATTAATCTCACTAAACGTATAGTCCCATCTCCCATCATGAAAAGCGGAATTGGTTTTTGCCCGTTTTTAAAAAGAACAAGAAGAATTGGATTGTTAGAAACAGTTGTTGTATCAATAGTTATGTCATAAATATCTTCTGAGAGAATAAGAAGACTATTCAAAAACTCTTTTTTTAACAAAATATTATTAGCGATATTCCTTGAATAAAAATCAACTAAATCATTCTGATAAATCAAGCCTGATTTAATGTATGGAAAATAAGGGCTTCCATCCTTAATTCTGTGAAAATTAAAATCTATCGTAAAGAGTTCTTCATTACCATCAGAATTCAATGAAATAATATTTTCAGGAAGTTGGCTGATATTAACAAGTGTGTTTTTTATCAGTGAATCAACTTGTCTTTGGCTAATTCCATTGCTATTTATAACTGATAATTTGATGTATTCTATTTTAGAATTGCCTTTATACTGAAATTCATATTTAAAACTCTTTTCTGAATTTCTAGAATTAATAAAAAAATCTATATAATCAACTTTATTTATTGGAACGTTTAAAATAAAACTCCTATAAGAAAAAATTTGAAATAGGTTATACTGAAGTTTATATGGCAGATGCTCAAACAACAATGCTTCCAAAACAGTGGACTTTCCAACATTATTATCTCCTAATATTAAATTAAATTTTCCAATGTTTTTAAGTTCTAGCGCACTTAAACATTTAAAATTTTCTACTTTAAAGTATCCTAGATGTTGCGATTTAATATTCTCCATAATAGTATTTATTTTACCGTTTCTCTTCCAATAGAAGAATAATAATACCCAAGCTCTTTCATTTGGTCGATACCATATAAATTGCGTCCGTCAAAGATCGCTTTGTTTTTTAATAAGGAGCTTACTCTTTCGAAATCCGGGGTGCGGAATAAACTCCATTCTGTTGCAATTATTAAAATATCTGCATCACGCAATGCATCATATTCATCCGTTGCGTAAGTAATTTTATTACCAATCTGGTTACGAACATTATTCATTGCTTCTGGATCGTAGGCTGAAATGCTTGCACCTTCTTTTAGGAGCTCTTCAATAATATACAAGGCAGGTGCTTCACGAATATCATCGGTATCAGGCTTAAAAGCCAGACCCCAAACTGCAATTTTTTTGCCTTTCAGATTATCATTGAAGTACTTTTTAATTTTAGGAACAATTACCGTTTTTTGTTTGTTGTTAATATCCATAACAGCATCCAAAATTTTAAAATCATAATTTACATCATCGGCTGATTTTGCAAGTGCCTGAACATCCTTTGGGAAACAACTTCCACCATAGCCAATACCGGGAAATAAAAAACGTTTACCGATACGAGCATCAGAACCAATGCCAATACGGACTGCATCAACATCCGCGCCTAACTTTTCGCAGAGATTTGCAATTTCATTCATAAAAGTAATTTTTGTAGCCAAAAAAGCATTGGCTGCATACTTTGTTAATTCAGCCGATTTTTCATCCATAAAAATAATTGGATTACCCTGCCGAACGTATGGTTTGTAGAGTTCTTCGATTATTTTCCTGGCCTTTAACGAGCTTGTTCCAATAACAACCCTATCCGGTTTCAGGAAATCGTCAACAGCAAAACCTTCGCGTAAAAATTCGGGATTTGAAACCACATCAAATAAATCACTGCCGCCTCCTCCAATTGAGAGAAAGGGGTTACTTTTCATGCTTTCAATTATGACATTTTTAACTTTCTCTGCAGTACCAACGGGGACTGTGCTTTTGTCAACAATAACTTTATATTCTTTAATAATCTTCCCTAAATCGGAGGCAACACCAAGTATATAACTTAAATCAGCGGATCCATCTTCGCCCGGAGGAGTGGGCAATGCAAGAAAAATAATTTTCGCTTTTTCAATTGCTTCGGCCAGGTTGGTAGTAAAAGTTAAACGACCCTGTTTGATATTTCGTTCAAATAAAAGATCTAAATGCGGTTCATAAATTGGCACAACACCTGCTTGCATTTTTTGTATTTTATCAGCATTGATGTCAACACAAATAACATGATTACCTGTTTCAGCAAGGCATGTACCCGTTACTAATCCTACATACCCTGTTCCTATAACTGCTATGTTCATAATAAAAGCCCCTCTCGGTCTCTCCCCAATTGGAAGAGGAAATGTTAATGATTTAAAAAGATTTCGTGCCACTGCGCGTCCTCCCCTTGTGGGAGGTTTGGCAGGGCTTTATTTTAGAAATTCTAAAACATTTGTTGTAATATAATTTAATGTTTCTTCATCTAACTCGGTGTGCATAGGAAATGAAACCACAGAATCGCAAAGTTTTTCAGTTACCGGAAAATCTCCTGTTTTGTAGCGTGGATCCAGATAGGCTTTTTGCAGGTGCAATGGGATAGGATAATAAATCATTGCGGGAATATCTTTGCTGGCAAGGAACTCACGTAAAGCATTTCTATCCACACCATTTAATTGAACTGTATATTGATGAAACACGTGAGTAGAATACTTTGCACGTGCAGGTGTTTTAATTTTTGAATTGTTTGCAAATGCTTTGTCGTAATATGCCGCAGCCTTGTTACGGGCTATTGTATAATTATCAAGGTCGCGTAATTTTATCCTTAAAATCGCTGCCTGAAAACTATCCAATCGTGAATTTACACCTATTGAATCATGCACATATTGCACGGATTGCCCGTGATTAGCAATCTTTCTGATTTTTGCTGCAAGGGTATCGTCATTTGTAAACAATGCGCCACCATCGCCATAACAGCCTAAATTTTTGGAAGGGAAAAATGAGGTACATCCTATCGTTCCTATTGTGCCTGCTTTTTTCTTTTTGCCATCGCTGTACAAATAATCAGCACCTAAGGCTTGTGCATTATCTTCAATAACAAATAAATTATATTTTTTTGCCAATGCCATTATTGCTTCCATATTGGCACACTGTCCGAACAAGTGAACAGGAACAATAGCTTTTGTTTTAGGTGTAATCGCTTTTTCAATTGCCGCGACATCAATATCAAAAGTATTTGGAATAACATCAACCAATACCGGGCTCAAGCCCAATAAAGCAATTACTTCAGCGGTTGCAACATAAGTAAAATCAGCGGTTATAACTTCATCACCCGGTTTTAAGCCAAGAGCCATCATTGCTATTTGCAATGCATCAGTACCGTTTGCACAAGGGATAACATGTTTCACACCTAGGTATTGTTCCAGTTCAGACTGAAAAGCCTTAACTTCCGGTCCATTGATAAATGCTGTGCTGTTTAATACATTTTGCAAGGCGGTGTCTACTTCTGTTTTAATTTTTTCATATTGACTCTTCAGGTCAACCATCTGAATTTTTTTTGCTATTTTTTCCATCTTCCTGTTTTTGTTTTAAGAATGCGAATATAGCTAAAATATGAGAATTTCGGGAGTATTTTATGGGTTTTAAATCAGCATAAAAAAATTACATTTGCAGGACCTTTATTATGATGAAAAAAATATTTTTTCTTTTTCTTTTTACTCTCTCTCTTATTCACTTTTCGCTGGCACAGGAGCTAAAGCGAACAAAGCACTTCGGGAAAAATCCGGGGCATTTAAAAATGTATTTGCATCCGCCTCCCAATGTTGACATGTCAAAATCGGCTCCTTTGGTGGTAGTTTTACATGGTTGTTTGCAATGTGCAACCAAAATACAGGAACAGTCGGGTTGGAGCAAGTTGGCTGATGATAATGGTTTTTTTGTTCTGTATCCGCAACAGCGTCTAATCAATAATCCTGAACGATGTTTCAGGTGGTACAATCGAAAACATACGAATAAGAACGGCGGGGAAAATAGTTCCATTAAGCAAATGATTGATTATGTGAAGAGTGTTTATAATATTGATTCTTCACGGGTTTTTATCACTGGATTATCTGCCGGAGGCGCAATGAGTGTAATAATGATGGCTGATTATCCGCAACTATTTAATACCGGTGCAATTTTTGCCGGCGGCGCATACAAATCAGGGAATGGGATGATTTCAGGAATGATGGCATTAGTTGGTTGGCGTATTAAATCTCCAGAAAAGTGGGGAAACATTGTTCGAAAACAAAATCCTGATTATAATGGTGAATACCCTCGTATGATAATTTATCAGGGCAATAATGATTGGGTGGTAAATAAAAGAAACGGGGTAGAACTAATGAAGCAATGGACAAATTTGCATCATATAGGAATACAGCCTTCTGAAATTATAGACGCCTTCGTAAATGTAAAAAACATTCAACGCAATGCATATTGTAATGCTATCCAAAAAGAAGTTGTCGTTTTTTATAAAGTGGATAAATTAGGTCATGCTTTGTTAGTCGATCTGGGAGATTGTAAAAACCAGGGAGGGAGCAGAGGTTTTTTTTCAAAAGATAAAAATTATTTTTCTACACTTTGGACCGCATTTGATTTCGGATTAATCGCTGTTCCTGAAATTAGCGGACCTCATAGTGTTTTTTCAAATCAAAAAGTGAGTTATTCTGTGCCGCTTACCTTTGGATCAAAGTATGAATGGAATTTCCCATCTGATTGCACATTAGAGCAAGGACTAAACACTAATTCAATTACTTTAAAGTGGGGCACTTCAAGTGGATATATAAATGTTACGGAAACAGATGCGAGTAATTGTAAAAAACAATACAAAACATTATTCGCAACCATGAATGATTTGAAAAAGTAAATGAATTTACTTTGTTTGATCTCAATGATTTTGGATATACGACAAATATCCTTAATTTTTTTTTCAAACCATACGGCAATGTTATTATGTAATGGAATTTTCAAACATAAATGTCTCCCCAAGGTCTTCGACAAGCTCTGACTTACTGCGCGCGAGTCATATTGAGCTTGTCGAAATATGTGCGATGGCTTTTAAAATTACGATATTAGGGATATTTGTCGTACACCAATGATTTTGGGCATCATTTGGTATAAAAAATGTACATTTATTCTCTATTTTTTTTGGGATGAAGATAAAATATTTTCTTTTTGCGGTAATTTTTCTTTTTGTACAGAATCTGGTTGCACAAGTGAGTGTAAAAGATTCATCTATTTATACTCCATTAGTTGGACTTTCCTATGGGTACCAAATTTCGGCCGGGGATATGGCAAAACGATTTGGAAACAGTTCTTCTATTCAACTGAATGTCGATTTTAAAACAGAAAAACAATGGACATTTGGTATCAATGGCAGTTTCCTTTTCGGTAAAGACATCAGGGAAACCGGAATTTTTGATAGTCTTATTACCACTGACGGGTATATAATCGGTCAAAATGGTGAATTTGCCGATATTCGTTTATATGAACGTGGATTTACTGTTTCTGTAACGGCTGGAAGATTGTTTACTTTAAGAATGCCAAATCCAAATTCAGGGATTATGTTCAATATTGGTATTGGTTTTTTACAACATAAAATTCGCATCGAAACTATAAATAACAATGTTCCTCAATTATCAAAAGAGTACAAGAAAGGTTATGATCGTTTATCAAATGGAATATTGCTCAGTGAAAATTTAGGTTATTTATATTTAAGTAATAACCGCATGTTGAATTTTTATATTGGTTTTGAATGTATGCAGGGTTTTACAAAAAACCGCAGAAGCTATGATTTTGATTTAATGAAACAAGATACAAAAAAAAGAATGGATATATTATATGGGGGCAAACTAGCCTGGGTTTTGCCCTTGTATAAAAAAGCTCCGCAGGCATTTTATTATTATTAAAAAATGAAAATCGTTTACACACTATTTATATATTTATATTACTTCGCAATCCATGTTGCATCTTTATTTAACCCGAAAGCGAAAGAGTGGATTGATGGCAGAAAAAATATTTTTGAAAAACTAAAATCAGCGTTTCAAAACTCAAAACTGGAAAGTCAAAAGTCAAAACTTGTCTGGATTCATTGTGCTTCTTTGGGAGAATTTGAACAAGGTCGCCCCCTTATTGAGAAGCTAAAAAAGGAAGAGCCGCAGACGAAAATCTTACTTACTTTTTTCTCTCCTTCCGGATACGAAATACGGAAAAAGTACGAGGGTGCAGATTATGTTTTTTATTTACCTATGGGTACTCCTTCTGCAGCCAAAAAATTTATTGAAATTGTAAAACCTAAAGTAGCGATCTTTGTAAAATATGAGTTTTGGTTCAATTATTTGTATGAACTAAAAAAGCACAACGTTGCAACGTATTTGATATGCGGAATTTTCAGAGAAGATCAATATTTTTTTAAAAGTTATGGTTCATGGTTTCGTACACAATTCAGTGCTTTTACCAGTTTTTTTCTGCAGGACGAACCTTCAAAACTTTTACTAAGTTCAATAGGTTTTAATAATACTTCAGTAGCAGGGGATACACGCTTCGATCGTGTTTTTGAAATTTCAAAAAATGCAAAACAAATTGACCTTGTAAAACAATTTGTTATGGATAAAAAATTAATCATTGCAGGAAGTACCTGGGATAAAGACGAAGAAATAATTGCGAATTTCTTTAACATAGAACAGGAACGAGTTAGCAATTACAAGCTTATTATCGCTCCGCATGAAATTGATGAACCTCATATTCAATCGATAATCGCCCGGTTTAGCTCAACTTCAGTTATCAGATATTCAGAAGCAACACAAAAAGATATTTCAAGTGCCCATGTTTTAATTATTGATAATATCGGATTACTTTCTTCTTTATACCAATACGGTACAATTGCATTTATTGGCGGTGGTTTTGGTACAGGGATTCATAATGTTTTAGAAGCAGCAACATTTGGTTTGCCTATTATCTTTGGACCTAATTATGATAAATTTATTGAAGCAAAAGAGCTCATTAATTTAGGCGGTGCTTTTTCTATTTCCTCTGTAGATGAATTTAAAAAAACAATTGATTTACTTCAGCAACCCGGCATTATAAAAATGGCATCATTTGTTTCCAAAAACTATGTGGCATCCCGTGTTGGGGCAACTGACAAAATATTAAAATCGATATATAATACAATGTCACACAGTTAAGAAGCCATCGCACATATTTCGACAGGCTCAATATGACTGCCGCGCCGTCAGTCGGAGCTTGTCGAAGACTTTGGGAAGATAATATGCATTAAAAAATAATCTTAAAAAACGACATTGATATATAATCGCTGAATTTTAAAAATTAAATAAGCATTATCTTTGAAAATTAATTTCTATAAACGAATCCGTTAATTAACCAATCAATGGCACGAATACTCACAGGAGTTCAAAGTACAAATATTCCACATCTGGGCAATATATTAGGCGCAATTATACCGGCAATTGAGCTTTCTAAAAAGACTGGCAATGATTCTCTTTTTTTTATTGCTGATCTGCATGCATTAACTACAATTAAAGATGCTGAGTTCCTTAAAAACAGCTCCGATGCCGTAGCTGCAACATGGTTAGCCTTTGGTTTCGATACGAATAAAAATATTTTTTATCGCCAGAGTGATGTTACTGAAGTGTGTGAGTTAATGTGGTATTTGAATTGTTTCACTCCTTTTCCGATGTTGGCAAATGCTCATTCCTTCAAAGATAAATCGGAGCGTTTATCCGATGTAAATGCAGGTTTGTTTACCTATCCGGTTTTGATGGCGGCCGATATCATTTTGTATGATGCGGATATTGTGCCTGTGGGGAAAGATCAGGTTCAACATCTTGAAATGACAAGGGATATCGCCGAAAAATTTAATAATAAATATGGTAATGTTTTCGTTATTCCGCAAGCAAAAATTGATGAATCGGTGATGATTGTGCCGGGAACTGACGGGCAAAAAATGAGTAAATCGTTAAACAATTTTATTAATATTTTTCTTCCTGAAAAAGAATTGAAAAAAGTGGTGATGGGAATTGTTACCGATGCAACACCTTTGGAGGCGCCTAAAAATACTGATGCTTGCAAAGTATTTGCCTTATATAAATTAATTGCATCGGAAGAGCAAATTGCCGAAATGCGTGAAAACTATTTGCGTGGCGGTTATGGTTATGGCAATGCAAAAACAGCACTATTTGAATTGCTGTTGGAGAAATTTAAATCACAGCGCGAACTGTTTTATTACTATATGAATAATCGTAATGAGTTGGATGCTATGCTCCAAATAGGCGCAGATAAAGCTCGAGTGATTGCAAAAGCTACTTTGAAACGTGTAAAAGAAAAGTTGGGGTTTAGCACAAGCTAAATCTTTATCAGATATAAATAAGTAAACACAAAGGGTGCAGACATTATTAAGCTATCAAAGCGATCTAAAATTCCGCCGTGACCCGGAAGTATGGTTCCAGAATCCTTTACATTGATACTGCGTTTAAAAATTGATTTAACTAAATCACCCAAGGAGCCTATCACTACTAAAATAGCAGCTATCGCCATCCAGTCCATTCTACTGATACTTGTATACCATCCTGAAATTAAATAGGCTACACCAAAACTTGCAATAGCTCCGCCAGCACTTCCTTCCCATGTTTTACCAGGTGATACGCGTAAAAATAATTTGTGTTTTCCAATTGTCGAACCAACCAAATATGCTCCTGAATCATTACACCAAAGGATAAAGAAAAAACCAAATAGTAATTCGTAATTGTAATTTTGACTATTATAGATTTGATTAATGTTGCCAATATAATTTAACAATGAAAAAGGCAGGGCTACGTAAAAAATCCCTAAAAGTGTGAATGCTATATTCCTGAATGGGTCCGCGGCTTTCAGATAAAGTTCAATAATAAAAACAAGGAAAATAACTGGGATATTAATAACTAAAAACCGTGGATTCAGCATACCCATGCATACAAGTGCATTACTTATAAATAATAGTGCGCCAATAATAGTACCTATTAATTTTTGAGGCCTACTGCCTTCTTTTTCAGATAGGGTATAAAATTCCCAGATACCTAAAATAGTAATTACTAAAAATAAAACTGAAAATGATTTTCGATCCCAGAAAGTGCAACCCAAAAGTACGGATACGAATACTATTGCAGTAACAACACGTTTTACGAAATTATTCACAGCAGTTTTTATTTTTATTCGTTAGAAGTATCCGTTGCTATATCATCAATAAGAAACACGAAAATTTCTTTCGGTCCGTGCGCGCCCTGCACCATCGTTTTTTCAATATCACCTGTTTGACTTGGACCTGTGATTGTTGAAATCATGGAAGGCAATTGATTTTTATATTTTTCGCGGATATACTTGAGAGCGTCTTTTATGTTATACACCAACTGTGAAGTATATGCTATCACAATGTGGAAATTAGCATAAACCGGCAGTCTTCGTCCAGATGCCTGTTTAGATGTAATAACAACACTTCCTGTGCGGGCAACAAGGCATTCGCAAAGAGTTAAACCAATATCAGTATTTAAAAGATCGGATTCATTATCAGAAAAGTCAATCTTCCCTTTTTTAAGGAGATCTTTGATAGCTGGTTCCAAACAAAAAAGGTTTTTCCACTTGTTATCTTTGGCAATAAAATCAAAGTTTTCAATAAATTCAGTTTCGTTTTCACAAAAGACAAATCTACCATTGAGTGCGGAAAAATTTTGTGCAAACTGTATTTCAAGTGGCTCATCTGAAGAAGTAAATATTTCCGATTCTTTATCAAGATCAACCATTTCCTGAGAAGATTGATGAATCAAGGCCTTACGGATTTTTTTTAATATTTTTTCTTTTGAAGTTGTGTTGCTTTGCATAAAAATAATTTATCTAAAACAATGTATTTAAAGGCTTTTCAGGTTCTTTTTCCGCTTTTTCATTGTTGTCTTTTTTTACTTCTCCTTCTACTACTACTTCTGCTTTTACTTCAGGTACAATTGCTTTTAATAACGGTAGCTCTTCAATATCAAAGGGACGTTTACCGAAAATAATTTCAAGATCCTCTTTAAAAATAACTTCTTTTTCAAGTAATTTTTCTGCGAGCAATTTTAGTAAAGGTTTGTTTTTCGTAAGTATTTCTTTAGCGCGCACATAGGCTATTTCAATCAGTTTACTAACCTCTTCATCAATAATTTGTGCAGTTTTTTCACTATATGGCTTCGTAAAACCGTACTCGTTTGCTCCTGTGGAATCGTAATAGCTGATATTGCCAATCTTACTGTTTAAACCATAAATGGTAATCATCGCATAGGCTTGTTTAGTAATTTTTTCCAAATCACTTAATGCACCTGTTGAAATCTTACCGAAAACTACTTCTTCGGCAGCTCTTCCACCAAGCGTTGCACACATCTCATCCATCAATTGTTCGGTAGTCGTAATTTGACGTTCTTCCGGTAAATACCAGGCAGCACCTAATGATCGACCGCGAGGAATAATAGTAACTTTAATCAGCGGGGAAGCGTGTTCAAGTAACCAGCTGGTAGCGGCATGTCCTGCCTCATGATATGCTATCACATTTTTTTCATGCGTGGAAATAATTTTATTTTTCTTTTCCAAGCCTCCAATGATACGATCAACAGCATCTAAAAAATCTTGTTTTTCAATTACCTTCTTATCATGTCGGGCAGCGATTAAAGCCGCCTCGTTACAAATGTTGGCAATATCAGCACCTGAGAAACCCGGGGTTTGTTTTGCCAGAAAGTCAATATCAAGAGAAGTGTCTATTTTTAGCGGTTTCAAATGAACTTTAAAAATATCTTTACGTTCATTCAAATCCGGCATATCCACATAAATCTGGCGATCAAACCTTCCGGCGCGCATCAATGCCCTGTCCAGAATATCCGCACGATTAGTAGCTGCAAGTATGATTACACCGCTGTTAGTGCCAAATCCATCCATTTCTGTCAGCAATTGATTTAATGTGTTTTCACGTTCATCATTTGCACCTTGTGCCGGATTTCTTCCTCTTGCGCGTCCTATGGCATCTATCTCATCAATAAAAATAATACACGGAGCCTTTTCTTTTGCCTGGCGGAACAAATCACGAACGCGTGATGCACCCACGCCTACAAACATTTCTACGAAATCGGAACCGGAAAGTGAAAAGAACGGAACTTTAGCTTCGCCCGCAACGGCTTTTGCCAAAAGAGTTTTACCTGTTCCCGGAGGACCCACTAACAATGCTCCTTTTGGGATTTTTGCCCCTAAGGCGGTGTATTTTGTTGGATTTTTAAGGAAATCTACAATTTCTTTAATTTCCATTTTTGCTCCTTCTAAACCGGCAACATCATTAAAATTAATATTTACGTTTGAGTCTTTATCAAACAGGGTAGCCTTTGATTTTCCTATATTGAAAATTTGTCCACCACCAGCGCCGCCCCCCATTCTGCGCATGATAAAAATCCAGATAACAACCATTATTACAATTGGTAAAATCCAACTCAACTGATCTGTCCAGCTGGTGCGCTGATCGCTTTCGGGGTATATTTTTTCTTCCGGAACAAATTCTTTTTGGGCTTCATTTAAATCGGCTTTAAAACTTTCCACCGATAAAATTTTCATTTTGTAATGCGGACCATTAGGATGTTTATCAAGTCCTTCTTTCACATATTGTGGAAGCGATAAATTAGTTCTGTTAATATAAATTTCAGCGATTTGCTGATTGGGAATTACTACTACCCGTGCAACATGATGCACTTTCAGCATACTCTCAAAAAAATCAGAGGATTTAACTTCTTTTAGCGGACTGCTAAAATTCATCATCTCCATAGCAATTAATGCTACAGCAATTATCCCGTAAATCCAGTAAAAATTAAATGGATTTTTCGATAAATTTGGTTTTTTCGGAAACTTACTTTTTAAAGAAGAACCTTTATCCTCTGGTTTTTTATCTTCTGTTTTTTTATCTTCTGGTTTTTCGCTCATTATACTGTTCGTTCTTAAATAATAGATTTAATCAAAAGCCACTTTTGTAATTTCAGCATCAGCCCACAGCGCTTCTAAGTTATAAAACTCACGAATATGCGATTGAAAAACGTGCACCACAACGGTCACGTAATCAACCAGGATCCATTCTGAATTCTGAAATCCTTCGGTATGGTATGGTCTTTCGGCAGTTAGTTTTTTTACAGTTTCTTCCACAGATCCCGCAATAGCATTCACCTGCGTATTTGAATCAGCCTGGCAAATGATATAATAATCACAAACCCGGTTGTGAATTTTTTTTAAGTCAAGAATGGAAATGTTTTTTCCTTTTACTTCTAAAATACCTTCAACAGCTGCATCTACAAGAAGTTGAATTGCACTTTTTGGAACAACAGCTTTTGCTTTTCCTGCTTTTGCAGATTTTGTCGGCAAAAGTTTTGTTGCTGCTTTTTTAGAAACTGCAGCTTTTTTAGATGTTGCAACTTTTTTGGCGATCTTCTTTGGAACTGCGACTTTCTTTACAGCTACTGTTTTTTTAGCGATCGATTTTTTCTTAGGAGCGGCTACTTTCTTTGTAGCTGCTTTTTTTGTTGCAACCTTTTTTGCTGATGTTTTCTTCTCTGAAGAAGCAGCTGATTTTGCACCAACTTTTGTTGGGATAGTTTTCTTTAGGACCATTAATTGAAATTCTCGGTTTTATTTCGTTCTTTACACACCAGTTCTGATGAACAGGCACAAAAATAGTTAAACTTTTGCATTAACTCAATGAAAACATTATTTGTAGGTCAAAATAGTATTCATTTAAAGTCAATAGGCTCTACCAACAGTTATGCCAGTGAATTACTGAATGCAATTAAACCTGTTGAAGGTACATTGGTATATACATTTGAACAACAAAACGGAAGGGGCCAAAGAGGTAGTACCTGGGAGGGAGAACCTAATAAAAACGTGGCTTGCAGCTATATATTATATCCTGCATTTTTGAATGTCGACAAACAGTTTTTACTCAACAAAATTGTAGCCTTAGCGGTTGCTGACGTAATGGCAGAATTAATGGATTTGCCCTCCGACAGGCAAAAGATTAAAATAAAATGGCCCAATGATATTTATGTTGAGAATATGAAAATAGCAGGCATACTGATTGAAAATAATTTACGTAAAAATGCTATTCAAAGTGCAATTGTTGGAATTGGAATAAATATTAATCAAAAAAAATTCAGTGCTGAAATAAGCGCTACTTCGCTTGCTATAATTAATAATAGAGAGGTTGATTTGTTGCAGGTAATAGAAAAATTATCCGAATTTTTAGAAGCGCGTTATTTACAATTAAAAGGCAACAAACTGGAAAGTATTGATACAGCTTATTTACAGCAACTTTATCAATTGAACGAATGGCATTTTTATTATTCCAACAATCAACTTTTTGAAGGAAAAATAATTGGTGTTTCTGTTATAGGAAAACTGCAAGTGCAGCTAAAATCGGGTGAAGTGAAAGAATTTGAACTAAAAGAAATTAAGTTTGTTTAAACTGTTTTGTGAATTCTTTTAAATAAAATTTATTGCTTATCTGCTTTAGACATGTAAAAAAATAGTATCTTAGCTCCTTA
>JAVHPR010000164.1:0-4089 GCA_036170695.1 Bacteroidia bacterium | reverse complement strand
AAATATACAAAATAAATTTTATATTACATACTAAATAATGCTCCTATTAATAAGTGTTTTTGTAAATAAATTCATTTGTCCAAATTGCTCAGTTCAATCTGAGTTGAACATCGATCCGCCATTATTTATTCGCTGCTCTTCATGTGGAACCACTTATCAGATTGATAAAGAAAAAAACACAACGGCATATAATATTGAAAAGCGATTTCTTCAACCAATCAATACTATTGCTTTGGGAGCTAATGGGGTTTATAAGGATTTATCTTTTCAAATTATCGGACATATACGCAGCATCAATTCATCATCAATTAGTAATGAATGGTTGATGAAATTTTACACAGGTACGGAATTGTGGCTTATCGAAAATGGGAGTTCCTATTTTGTTTTTGAGTCTGTGCCTATTATTATTCCATCGAATTTAATTAAAGGGCAAAAGGTTGGTTCTATAATCGACATTCAATCGACTGAATACCGGATCGTTGATCTTTCAAAACAAGTTGAATTTCAAATGGAAGGCCAAATTCCGGAAAACAGTTTTAATGATGATAATTATTTTAAATTTGAAGCAATTGCTAATAATGGCACTCTGGCTTCCATTTGTGTTTTTGACAAAGAAATAGTTGAGGCATTTACCGGTGTTGCTATTGAATTAGCAGAATTGAAACTCTCTACATTAACAAAATTTAATAACTGGATTTAACATAGGTTTGGAAGAAGAAACAACCATAGTAGCTACAAAAACCACCTGTTACAAATGTATTACAGGCTTTGATTCATATTTGAATTCGAATGCCTATTCCATTATTTGTCCTAAATGTGGAACATTATACACTATTTATAATGGTGTGCTTGAAAAAACTACAGAAATTGTTAATATTCCTGAAAATCCAATCTATATACCGATCGGAACTTCCGGGATTATCAATGGAATAAAATACTTAGTAATAGGGTATGCTTATAAAAAAGAAAATGGGACCAATTACTGCTGGCAAGAATACACCTTGTTTAATCCCATTCATGGCCAGGCATATTTATCACAATATGAAGGACATTGGACCTATTTAACTGAATTAAATAAATTACCTCTTGTCAGTAAAGATGGACTTACAGCAATATTTGATGGTACCGAATACAATTTATTTTCCAGGTATAAGGCCGAACTGATTGCTGCTCGTAGTGAGTGGATTTATCGTTTTTCTACAAAGGAGATGCCAAGGGTAGAAGAATTTGTTATTCCCGGTTGTATGATTTCTAGGGAACAAACGAACGTTAATATTACCTGGTACAAAGGCGAATATATTCAACCGGAAATTATCAAAAAAGAATTTAAGGTTGAATCAATGCCGGAAATTATTGGTGTTGGCGCAATACAACCCTTCCGTGGAAAATTCAAAACCGAAGGCTTAAGAAATTTAGTTATTCTATTAGTAGCTATTTGGGGCATTGCTCAACTTTGTTTTTTATGGACAGCCAAAGAAGAAATTGTATTTACACAAGCATTCACAATTAATGATTCTCTGAACAAAAAGGAAATCTACTCTAAACCTTTTGATTTAAAATATGGAACTACAAATGCAGAAGTGAAGGTAAGTACCAATATCGACAACAATTGGATGTACACTGCAATTACCCTTGTGAATGAGAAAACAGGTGATTTGTATGATGTGGATATGGAAGCTGAATATTATCATGGATACGAGGGTGGAGAAAACTGGAGTGAAGGAGAAAACTGGGTTTCCAAAGTAATATCGCAGGTGCCTGAAGGAAGATATTATTTGATTATTTATCCTGAAAAGCCTACTAATATGGCGAGCGTTTTTCTTGATATCTCTGTTGCCCGTGATGTATTTGTTTTTTCAAACGGACTCATCATATTAGTCATACTTGGTATTTTCCCTGCATTCTATTTTTACCGAGTAAAGAATTTTGAAAAGAAGCGTTGGTATTACAGTAATTTTTCACCTTATGAAGATGATGAAGATGATTGATAAAGAAGACTTGAAAGGATTAAAATATTACCTTTCATTTATTGTACTTATTTCTACCATTTATCTGTACTCTATGTTTACAGGTTATCGGTTTTTAAGTTTCAATGAATCAAGTCATAAGAAAGAGCGAGCAGGCTCTAGAATATATATTCACAAATAATTAAATCAAAAAATTATGGAAGCATTACACTTACAGTATTTAGTTGCCGCATTGGTTTATTCCATTTTGGGCATTGCCATTCTTTTAATTTCTTTCTGGATAATTGAAAAAATTTCACCCGAAAACTTATGGAAAGAAATTATTGACAAAAAGAACAACGCCTTGGCTATTTTGGCTGCTGCTTTTATGCTCGCTGTTGCAATCATTATTGCATCTGCAATACACAGCTAATAGAATGACTGATTTAAAGAAAAAGAAAAACCAGTTATTGTTACTTATTTCAGTATTTGTAATTGCTACTTGCGGATTAATTTACGAATTGATTGCCGGTACACTTGCAAGTTATCTTTTGGGAGATTCTGTTACGCAGTTTTCAATAATTATCGGTATCTATCTGTTTTCAATGGGGATAGGTTCATATGTGTCGAAGTTTATTCATACAAACCTTTTAACCTGGTTCATTCAAATTGAGATATTGGTTGGCGTTGTCGGTGGTGTGAGTTCAACAATACTTTTTTTTTCATTCGAACATGCAAGTGGTTTTCATATTATTCTCTACAGCTTGATTGTTCTTACAGGAACATTGGTAGGTCTTGAAATTCCTCTGCTCATGAGAATTCTGAAAGATGAATTTGATTTCAGCGAGCTCGTTTCAAAAGTATTTACATTCGATTACATCGGGGCATTATTTGCGTCCATTCTATTTCCGCTATTTATGGTCCCATACATGGGAATCTTAAAAACATCTTACCTCTTCGGAATACTCAATGTTGTTGTTGCCATTATTTTATGTTTTAGCTTTGGCACGGCGATAAAATATTTAAGCTTCCTTCGTTTTCAGGCAATTACCGCAGCGCTATTATTATTAATAGGATTTATTTTCGCCGAACAAATTCAAACCTATTCCGAATCACTTACTTTTAACGAAAACATAATCTTCAGCAAATCATCTCCATATCAACGAATTATTTTAACAAGCGATAAGGGGGTAGCCAAGCTGTATCTTAATAACAACCTTCAGTTCAGTTCGGCTGATGAATACCGTTACCACGAGGCCTTAGTACATCCCGGTTTATCCCGAATCAGAAATCCTAAAACGATTTTAATCCTTGGAGGAGGTGATGGATTGGCAGTTCGTGAAGTATTAAAATACCCGAGTGTCGACAGTATTATTTTAGTTGATTTAGATTGTTCAGTAACTGAGATGTTCAAACATTTTGAATTATTACAGGCATTAAATAACAATTCACTTTCCAGTAAAAAGTTACACATAATAAATACGGATGCATTTAGATGGCTGAAACAAAATCATCAGATTTTTGATTTTATTATCATTGATTTCCCCGATCCATCAAATTTTTCTGTTGGAAAATTATATTCAACCTCATTCTATAAAGAAATTAAAAAATCACTTTCTCCCGAAGGTGCTTTTATTGTGCAAAGTACTTCTCCTTATGTTGCCCGTAAATCGTTCTGGTGCGTGAATAATACAATTGCATCCGTTGGATTTAAAACATTACCATACCACCTTTATGTCCCCTCCTTTGGAGAATGGGGCTATGTAATGGGGTTTCATTCATTATCTGACAAGCCCTGTTTTTTACCTGAAAAATTAAAGTATTATGACGAATCGCGATATGCTGAAATGACCAGCTTCCCAAAGGATATGGCTTACGAACCCACCGAGATTAATAAACTGAACAATCAGATTTTAATTCATTATTTTGAAGATGAGTGGGGAAAAGTCCAATAAACAAATGAACCGAAGAATGTTCGTTAAACTGAGCGGACTTCTGATGACTGTTCCTTATCTAAATTCCTGTAATCTGATACAGGATAAATCAACTTTCAAAACAAGAATCACCGGCGCAAATTCCCAAACAGGACATTTATTAATCGTTTAGTTATTTAGTATGTAAACATTTTCTAAGCTGCATATCT
>JAVHPR010000163.1:0-4126 GCA_036170695.1 Bacteroidia bacterium | reverse complement strand
TAAACGCCTAAAATCAATGAATTAAAAATGCGCTCTAAGCGTATATACCTATTAATTTTTTTAGTAACCGCTCATTTTCATCATTACTTTGTCCGTAAACGGAATTCAACAAAATGAAGAGAAAGAGGAAAGATAAGCGCATCTTGAAATGTATTAATTTGAAAAATTAAAAATGTGCTGATTTGAAAATTACATAAATACATTTTCAAATCAGCACATTTTCAAATTGGATGCCCTACAATGCAGTCAATAATGCAGTAAGAGCAGGATCCGTTGTTGCTGCCATCGTTACCTGAACTGATGTAGATGAGGTCATTGTCAGGTTTTGACTGAAACTAAACAACTGCCCGTTTGCATCCACAGCTATCGCAACTATCTTAACTGCTGAACCATTTGGTATAGATCCCGACACTGTGTTATACACCTGCATCACTGTTCTGGTGCTTGGGAAATATACAAAAATAGCAACGTTAGTAAGGTTATCAGTAGTTGAAACAAATGACAGGTTATAATTAGGGCTGCCTCCCCTGGTTTTATCACAATTCACCCAGCCTAATTTTACAATAGAAGCTAAATAAGCATTAGCTGTTGTTGCAAACGGTGCAGTGAAGCTGGTTGTAACACCAAGGTTTGCAGGATTATCAGTCCAGTCAGTATAAGTTGAAACGGGGAAGCCGTAAAAAACATTCATATAATTTTTAGGCGCAGCGTTTGGCATTTTTATAGCCCATGAACAGCCTGGCCTTAATACTAATTCAGTTCCGTTTTTAAATGCTCTTAATCTGATTTCTCCATCAGTTTCTAATATGGTGTCAGAAGCTACAGTAGGCATCTGGTAGTATATCATTTGTTTAGGTGTATATAACTCCACCAATTTTACTTTAAATGGAAGATACACAGTATCTCCGTTTGGATACATCAAACACATCCTGCTACCCCAGATACATGTACCCTGGTTTCCAACGATTGGTCCGCTCGACGAATCTGAAGTAATTTCAAATTCCTGCTCAGCTTCTTTTTTAGAATCTAAATAATCATTCGGTGAATTGTAATCATTCAATGACTGACTTTCTATCCTGTCTTTTTTACAAGACGAATAAATTACACCTACAGTAGCTACTACCAAAAGGTATTTAAACACATTTTTTGTTTTCATAATAGTAATTTTTTTAGGTTAATTTTTCATTCTATAAACAAACACGATAGAAAAATACTAAAGGTTGGGTACAGACTCAATTATTTTTTATTTTTATTTTAAATTAGTGTTTTGCATTTTTTTTAGCGTTTCGTAAATTCGTTTTTTGTTCGTTATTCGTAACCGGTTAATTTGTCCGGTATGCGTCGCATCTTTTATCCCTATGCCCACCACCACCGCCTTTTCTACAACCAAAAATATACAAAACTCCTAAACGAAGATGAGTTTCCATAAATTTAAGGTTATACCGGTATTCTAAAAAGGGACGGATGCAGGTAGGGGTGGAAATGCCTATTCCCCCGTCTAAATTCCAGTTATTAGGTTTAGCGCCTTTCATGGGTGAGCTTTCATAATTCATCCATTTATCATATCCTCCATGGGCAATTCCATAAATAAAAAACTTTTCTCTTCTGATAACTTTAAATTCTAACCCTAAGCCTAAAAAGTATTCGCTTACTTTATTAAATGCAAAATAATAAGCAAATTGAGGGACAATGCTTAACCTGTTGTTAGGAAAGAAATTTACCCTTGCGCCTGCGCCAACACTTTCGGTCTGGAAATTATATATAACATCAGCCCCAATTCCAATATTTTGAGATTTGCCTAATAGTGGCATCAACCATATGAGCGGAAGCAACAAAAACAGTCTTGTTTTTTTTATTCTTGCAAGTTTATCCATTTTACCTGAAATTTAAAAATGTGATATTTAACAAATGTACAAAAAAATAATAAAAATGATTTTTCAGCAAATGATGTGCGGATCACTCTTGATAATGCGGGTTCGCATTAATGTTCCTAGGCATGGAAATGAGGAGTTAGGTGACCGCGCAGAAAATTTTAATTACATATTACGATCGTTATTTATGTTAAGAATTTTGTTTTATGCTGGTGTATTTTGACTCCTAAACTGACCAATAAGATGAAATGAATTTTACTTCACCCTACCATTCAAGCCAGTTACCTGTCACCCGTTGCTGGTGCATACAATGTCTTCGCAGTCATTGTTTAGTAATCTTTGTCTCGGCAGCTCCACACCCCAACGTTGCCATTGACACATGTGCCGATAGGCTCCCCCTGATGGAACAGGGAGTTAAATCAAGTCCTATTATTGTCTTCACAGGGAACGTTTTTTTGATCGCATTATTTTCTTTGCACGAAGTGATTTTAAAAGTCCTTTTTGCTTAAGCCTTGATTAAAACAAGTCTTAAAACCATTTATCATTTCTTCGTATGTTTGTTTCTAAATAAAAATGCATTATTCTTTTTAACATATTTCTTAATGATATTCCTTTTTTTGAAATAATTGGAAATCGTCCGCTAAATAAATCCTTATCTATATAGGGTGTTATTGGAATATCTTTCTTCATGTATTGTTCAAAAGTAGAAATAATAGAATTTGAAGATGGTTTAAATGCTAGTAGATATCTATATCGCCAAACACCTTGTTTAAAAGATTGGTACTGATACTTTCCTGACTTACTGTTTTCGACTTGAGCGGAGGACCTTCTTCCAAAAAAGTTTGAAATTCTTGATATAAAAATTCCTGGATAATAAGATCTATGCAGCAGTTTTGTTGAAGGGAAAACATTCTCTGATATATCATTTAATAAAATATTTGTGTACCCAACTTTTGCTATGTCTTTGCAATAACTATCTTCGTAAATAAAGTTTTTGATTGCCCATGTTTTCGCCCATTTATTTACAGTGCGAAATTCTTTTTGGTTTTGAGTAGGTCTTAAAAACCAATCCGCAACAATTAATCTACCTCCCGGTTTTAATATACGAAAGGCTTCTTTTAAAAAACTGTCTTTGGGTTCAGAATACACAGCACTTTCTATTGCAATAATAACATCAAATGTATTATCTTGAAAACTAGTATTATAATAATTTTGACATGAAAATTCTGTAAGTTTTTTTTTATCTAAATCATGTTTATTTTTAATAGCTTGTTCTATTTGTGTAGGGGATAAGGAAATACCATATACTTTACAGCCGATGTTGTTGGCTAAAAAAAATGAGGTTCCCCCAACTCCACAACCAGCATCCATCACATAATCAGAATCAGTTATTTGTGCATGTTTTGCTATTTGATAATTCATATTCCATAACGCCTGTCTATGCGTTAAAGTATTTATGTCCCAATATCCATAATGTAGGGCCATTGAATGCTTAAGTTGCCAAACAATTTCATAATCTCTATTACATTCATTGTAATATGTTTCAATTATTTTTTGATAATCGTTACTCATTTATACTTCTTATTTTAAATTTATTGAGATAGTTTTGCGCAAAAAAGTCTGAGTACAAATTTTTTTTCGGAATGTGACAAACGAAATAATTTGTCGCACCAGTTGTTATTTTTTCTTCACACTTATTGCTACCAACGGCTAGCTAAATGTTGTAGCCGGCTTCGTAAACATAATTATAAAGGTGGGTTCTAAAAATTGGTTTTTCATAATTTGATTCAAAAAAATCGTAGAACCCGTCAAACGATTTTCTAAAAATCATAAGCAAATGTATATTATTTGTTTTGAAAACAGATGTAAAGATTCATTTTTCTATCTATCTATTGGTTGATTTTATTGACTTTTAGCGCATTACTTGTTCATATCTAAATATATTGTAAGTCAAATTTATTAGCCTTTCCCTAGTGATTTGTACTGTGTAGCCATTTTTTTTGTTTTCGCAAATCTACAAAATAGCCCGTTTGAAATCTTGATTTAATTGACTGGTTATTAACATTTTAATTTTTAGAACTCCCCCAGGGATTTATGGAAAATGATTTTAAACTCCCGTTGGGGGAAAGGGGGCGGTGTGCCAAACAGATAACAATATCAATCAATTGGGAATCAAAAACAATCTTTTAACAATGTCCCACAAGGCTACCGCATAACTAACAATTGATTGTCAATAAGATACCGTTAGTATGTGT
>JAVHPR010000162.1:0-18941 GCA_036170695.1 Bacteroidia bacterium | reverse complement strand
ACAGATATTGACAAGGTTAAGCATGAATTTATCAAATGGAATATAGCTCGTGAAGAAACCATTCGTTTGATGCGTTCCGGAAAAACACAGGAAGCCCAAAATAGGACAAAGACTTCGGGTGCTGGTGGTAATCAAGCTAAAATTGTGCTAGAGGCACTTCAAAAAATGGATGATTTTGCTAAAAAACAAACAGATGAACTTTATAAGAATGCGAATGAATTAAAAGACACGCTGAACAGGGAATTATTATTATTAATTGCTGCCATTTTTTTGCTTTTCATGGTGGTCGCTTTTGTTTTGCTCCGCAATATTCGCAAACCTCTGAACGAACTTACTTCTGCCGCACAACGCTTTCATAATGGCGATATGAATGCCCGCAGCAACTACCAGTCGAAAAATGAATTTGGTGTTTTATCAGACCAATTAAATACAATGGTAGCGCGCATTCAGGTAAAATCAGAATTAGATGGGAAAGTTGCAAGCCTTGCAGGGTTGATGCTTAGTAAATATGAAGCAAAAGAATTTTTCAGGGAAACTATCAATGCTCTTGCTGCATACACCGGCTCAAACATGGCAGCAGTTTATATTTTGAGCGACGATGAAAAAACATTTGAACATTTTGAATCTATTGGTGTTGATGATAATGCAAGACAATCATTTGCCGCTGACAGGTTGGAGGGGGAATTCGGTTCTGTTATTGCCTCTCGCAAGGTTCAGCATATCAGGGATATTCCTAAAGGCAGCCGTTTTGTTTTTCATACGGTGAGCGGGAAATTTATTCCTCGTGAAATAATTACCCTGCCCATTCTTGCAAATAATGAAATTATCGCCATCATATCGCTGGCAAGTATTAGTATTTATAGCGCACAGTCCATTCAATTGATTGATACTATTCTTGTTACACTGTCGGCACGTGTAGAAGGTATTTTGGCGTATCATAAAATAAATGAGATGTCAAAAAAACTGGAAATACAAAATACAGAACTGGAAGCCCAGAAAACAGAACTTTCATCACAATCAGCAGAATTGATGGAACAGAATACAGAGTTGGAAATGCAGAAAAAACAGCTAAACGAAGCAAGCCGGCTGAAAACCAATTTCCTTTCCAACATGAGCCACGAGCTGCGCACACCGCTCAATTCGGTAATTGCTTTTTCGGGTGTGCTTAACCGCCGGCTGGCCAAACAAATCCCTGAAGAGGAATACAGCTATCTGGAGGTGATTGAACGCAACGGAAAAAATTTACTTGCACTCATCAACGATATTCTTGATATTTCCCGCATTGAAGCAGGGCGCGAAGAAGTGGAAATTACCAGGTTCAACGCCAATAATCTGATTGCCGAGGTGGTTAGTATGATAAATCCACAGGCAAAATTGCGAAACATTGAATTGAGGCAAACAGACCCTGGCACCGAATTGAAAATCACCAATGATGCAACTAAATTGCGCCATGTGCTACAAAATTTAATTGGCAATGCAGTTAAATTTACCGAAAAAGGAAAGGTGGAAGTAAAGGCTCAGTTAATCGATAAAAGTATTGTAATTACTGTGTCCGACACAGGCATTGGAATAGCCGAAGAACATATTGCACATATTTTTGATGAATTCCGTCAGGCGGATGGCAGCACATCCCGCCGCTTTGGTGGTACCGGACTTGGACTTTCAATAGCTAAAAAATACAGCAATTTGCTGGGAGGTGCCATCACTGTTAACAGTACACCTGGAATAGGATCTGATTTTATCCTCACTTTGCCGGTAACATATTCATCCGAAAACAGGATTGTTGAAGTGGAAGAAACAGCCACTATCAAGTATGCAATGAAACCTGCTGCCGTAATACCAAAGTCAGTAACCATTGGTAAAACTATTTTACTGGTGGAAGACAGCGAACCTGCTATCATTCAAATGAAGGATATTCTGGAGGAAAACGGATATAATATTATTGTTGCACGCGATGGTGCAGAAGCGCTTGGAATAATTGCCCATACCATACCCGATGCAATGATTTTAGATTTAATGATGCCTTGTGTTGATGGTTTTCAAGTGCTTGAAAATCTGCGTAACGCTGAATCTACAGCTCATATACCGGTACTGATACTTTCAGCAAAACATATTACAAAAGAAGAACTTAAATTTTTGAAACGAAACAATATTCATCAGCTTATTCAAAAAGGTGATGTAAAGCGCGAGGAGCTGATGAACTCTGTGGCCAGAATGGTTGCTCCTGAAAAAGTGGAAACAGTAAAACCTGTGCGTGAACTACAAAACATTAAAGGTAAACCTGTTGTTTTAGTAGTGGAGGATAATCACGACAATATGGTAACTGTGAAAGCATTGCTGTCCGATAAATTTACCGTTATTGAGGCCGTTGATGGTTATGAAGGTATAGAACTTGCAAAAAAACATAACCCTCACTTGATTTTAATGGATATTGCATTACCGGGTATTGATGGTATTGAAGCATTTAAAGCGATACGGAATAACGCAAACTTACAGCACATCCCTGTTATTGCTCTCACGGCAAGTGCCATGATTCATGACCGGGAAACAATACTGGCACATGGCTTTGATGTTTACATTACAAAACCTATTGATGCTAAATTGTTTTTCAAAACGATAAATGAGGTGCTTTATGGAGGATAAAAAAGGGTTAACCACTAAGGAAAAAGGCTTTTCAAAATAACACTATTGTTTTTTTATTAAAGTCTGTTGAAATTTTTTAAGTGATATTTTCAAAAAACGCCAGCCCAAGGTCTTCGACAAGCTCAGACTGACTGCGCGCTAGTCATATTGAGCCTGTCGAAATATGTGCGATGGCTTCTTAACTAAATCACATTGGATTAAAGTCCTTTGTTGTTTGTTCTCATTCCATGGACTAATGCCGTGGTAAGGAATCATATAGAATTAAAAAATTAGAATTGCAATTATGGAAAATAGAAGAATTAAAATACTTGCTATCGACGACAATCCGGATAACCTGGTAAGTTTAAAAGCGCTTATCAAAGAATCGTTCCCCGATGCATCGTTTTTTAGTGCCACAAATGGCATGAAAGGTATAGAGTTGGCTATCATCAATAATCCTGATGTAATTCTACTCGATATTGTAATGCCGGAAATGGATGGCTTTGAGGTTTGCAAAAAACTGAAAGTTACGGAAGTACTAAATGATATCCCTGTAGTTTTTATTACCGCCCTTAAAGGAGATACACTGAGTCGCTTACATGCACTGGAAGCCGGTGCAGAGGCTTTCCTTGCCAAACCCATTGATGAATATGAGCTTACCGCTCAGATAAAAGCAATGGTGAAAATTAAAGATGCCAATATTGATAAACGTGACAGGGTAAAAATACTTACCAAATTGGTTGATGAAAAAACTCGTGAATTGAACGAATCCAATAAATCGTATCTTAATTTATGTGAAGATTTACATGAGGAAAATGAGGCAAGAAAAAAAAGTGAAGATACCTACCGAATGCTGTTTGAAAGCATTAATGATGCTGTTTTTATTTCAGAAAAAACGAGTGATGGCAGAATAAGTCGCTTGCTAAGAGTTAACAAAGTTGCCTGTGAACGATTAGGTTATACAGAGCAGGAACTGTTGGCAAAAACAACTTTTGAAATTAATTCGGAGCGGATGAAACCATTGCTTCCTGTTTTATTAAAGGATCTGTTTGAAAATAAAAGAGCAATCTTTGAAACGGAACATGTTACAAAAGATGGAAGAATAATACCTGTTGAAATAAGTTCAAATGTTTTTCAATTAGATGGCAAAACTATTTTTCATTCTATTGCACGGGACATTACTGAACGGAAGAAGGCTGAGGAGGCATTATCAGAGGCATATCAATTCACTAGGCAAATAACACAAGGTGCCGATGATGGAATAATTGTTTATGATCACAACATGAACTACCTGGTATGGAATTCTTTTATGGAAAAACTTTCCGGTATACCAGCCGCTGAGGTTATTGGAAAAAGTCCGGTAAATTTATTCCCTTGGATTGCAGATTCTAATTTTATTGAAAAATTTGAAAAGGCGCTGAGTGGTGAGGTTATTCGCGTAACAGATGTCCCTTTCAATTTTTCTGTTTCCGGGCGTTCAGGTTGGGTTTCTGATACAAAGTCACCCATGTATAATGCTTCCGGCAAAATAATTGGAGTCATTACAATTATACGTGATATAACCAAGAAAAAAATAATAGAGCAGGATTTGCAACAAGAGCGTAATCGACTGGCAGGCATCATTGAAGGAACTAATGCCGGAACATGGGAGTGGAATGTTCAAACCGGTGAAACAAATGTAAATGAACGCTGGGCAGAAATTATTGGATATACCCTAAATGAATTAGCTCCAATCACTATTGGAACATGGATAAAATTTTGCCATCCAGAAGATCTTGAAGCCGGTAACGTTTTGATAAAAAAACACTTTAAAGGCGAAACAGGGTATTATGAGTATGAATCGCGGATTAGGCATAAGAACGGTTGCTGGATTTGGGTGCTGGAGAGAGGTAAAGTAACCTACCGGTCGGAAGATGGAAGAGCTCTGATAATGCAGGGGACTCACATGGATATTACGGAAAGAAAACTGGCTGAACAAAACCTGAAGCTGAGCGAATCAAGGTTAAAAGCAGCCCAGACAGTAGCTAAAATTGGCAGTTGGGAAACCGACTTGTCTAACTTTAATGTAATCTGGTCGGAGGAGACCTTTCGCATCTTTGAAATTGACCCTTATGGTTTCCAAACAACTCATCCTGATTTCATGAAATTTGTTCATCCTGATGATCAGGCGAAAGTGGATGCAGCATTTAAGGAATCGTTCAATAAACAGGCTCTCAACTCCATCGAACATCGTATTATTACAGTTACTGGCGCTGAAAAATCAGTTGAGGAGTACTGGCAAATTATTAATGATGATAAAGGAAAGCCGCTTAAGGCAATTGGCACCTGTCAGGACATCACTGATCGAAAAAAGGCAGAAGAGGCACTCAAAGCGAGCGAACAGAATTTAATACGAGGAGAGCTAACAGCAAAATTTGGTTATTGGAACTGGAACCTGGGCGATGAATTATTTCATGCTTCTGTAGGAGCACAGGAAATATACGGAGTCTATAAACCTGTAATTTCTCATGCTGAATTGAAAGCTCAACGTATTCCGGAATATTCAGCAATGATTGATAAAGCATATAGTTCTTTGGTGAAAGATGGAAAACCAATCGACATTGAATATAAAATACGAAGGTTTAATGATGGAGAAATAATTGATATTCACTCAAAAGTAGAATTCAATCCCGAAACGAAAAACTTTTTTGGTGTTATTCAAGACATTACAAATCGTAAGCAGATAGAAGAGGATTTGATTGATAGCGAGTATTTCTTTAAAGAATCTCAAGGCGCGGCATCAATAGGATCCTATAAATTAGATTTTGCAACAGGTTTTTGGAAGTCCTCAGAAATTCTTGATCGGCTTTTTGGAATTGAGCAAAACTATAACAAAAGTGTTGAAGGTTGGTTAGATTTAGTATATCCGGAAGATAAGGAAATGATGAACCAACATTTTTTAGAAGATGTTATTTCGAAACGAAATTCCTTCGACAAAGAATATAGAATTTCATCAAAGGCTGATGGGGCAGTAAGATGGGTGCATGGCATGGGGAAACTTAGCATCGACAGTAATGGAAATATCCTGACAATGGCCGGAACAATACAGGACATCACAGGGCGCAAAATGGCAGAAGAAGAGCTTAAGGAAATAAATTCAAAATATCAGTTTATTGTCGAAAACTCCGAGGATATCCTGTGGACCATGAATCCTGATTTTACCTTCGATTATGTATCACCTTCGGTATATAAATTTTTAGGTTATACCGTTGAGGAGCATTTAAAACAATCGCTGGATGATTTTATGACTCCCGAATCAGTTAAATTAATTACCGATGAATTCAGAATAGGCATGATGAACCTTCAAAAGAAAGACTATCATAAACTCAGAAATGAGGCCTGTATCGAAATAGACGTTATCAGAAAAGATAAAACTATCAGGAATGCAATCATATCATTAAGTATTGTAAGGGATGGAAATTATCAGATTAAAAAAATAAGAGGTATGACATCTGACATAACCGAACGCAAGAAAAGAGAGAAAGCTCAGTCTTTTTCAAACAAACTTTTGATTATTCTGAATAGCAATCTCAGTTTTAAGGGAATGATTGATGCTGTTCTTTATTCAATACGGGAGGAAATGAAGTATTCCGCTGTAGGTATGCGTATCAAAATTGCGGATGATTTTCCTTACTTTGCGGAAACTGGTTTTTCTAAAAGTTTTCTCTTAAAAGAAAACTCACTTATAGGCAGGGATTCAAAAGGCAGTATCTGCAAGGATGAAAAGGGGAACCCAAAATTGGAATGCACCTGTGGTTTGGTTGTTTCAGATAAAACAGATCCGACAAATCCTCTTTTTACTAATGCAGGGAGTTTCTGGACAAACAATTCCTATCCATTATTAGAATTAACGCCCGGGCAGGAACCACGGTTTCAGCCAAGAAATACCTGTATGCGTTTTGGATATGGCTCAATAGCAATAATCCCTATCCGTGCAAATGGTGATATTATAGGCACTTTGCAGCTCAATGATAAAAAAGAAAATGCTTTCACGATTGAAATAATTCATTTTTTTGAAAGTGTCAGTTTAAACATCGGGAATACCCTGATGCGCAACCTCGAAAAAGAAAAACGTAAAATAGCGGAAGAGGAATTGAAAGGACATGCCGAAGAATTGGTTTCCAAAAATACACAGCTGACCGATTTCTGTAATATTATTTCTCACAATTTAAGAGGACCGCTGGTGAATATCTCTATGCTGATAGATTTTATGGAAGAAAGTACGAATCAAGAGGAAAAAGATGAAATTCTTGAAAAATTCAGACCAGTAATTAACACGTTAAATGAAAATTTCGGTGAATTAATAGAGTCGTTACAGGTGAAAAATGATGTTAGTATTAAATCAGAAAAGCTAAATGTGAAAGACTGTGTCGGTAAAATTATAGAAGGAATGCAGGTTGAAATTGATAAATATGAAGCTCACATTGAAATGGACTTTAACAATGCGCCTGATATTACTTTCCCTCAAAAATATTTTAAAAGTATTTTATATAATTTATTGAGTAATTCGTTAAAATACAAATCGCCTGAACGTAAACCGCTTATTAAAATAAAAACTGAAAAAAGCAAGAATATTGTAGTACTTTCGTTTACAGATAATGGCTTGGGAATAGATTTAAAAAGGCATGAAAAGAATCTTTTTAAAATCAGGAAAGTATTCCATGATCATCCCGATGCTAAAGGATTCGGCTTGTTTATCACCAAAACTCAGGTAGAAGCAATGGGCGGAAAAATTTGGGTGGAGAGCACTCCGGGCGAGGGCAGTACATTTTTTATTGAATTTAAAAATCAGAATGTGTAGGTGTTTTTAAGGGATTTCCTTAACAATGCCCGCCCAAAGTCTTCGACAAGCTCAGACTGACTTGCGGAAGGTCATATTGAGCTTGTCGAAATATGTGCGGAGTCATTCCGGCCGATTGGAGGAATTGTTTTCAGTATTAAAAAGATGTCTCGACAAATCTCGACATGACATTGTTTTATTAGCATTATACAACACTTAACAACATTAAACCAAAATATATGAACCCAATAAAAAATCTTTTTCTGGTTGACGATGACGAGCTCTATGTGTTTTTAACAAAAAAAATCATTGCTACCACTAAACTTGTTGAACAGGTTAACGTTTTTGGCAATGGGAAAATTGCTGTCGATTTTATAAAGGAAAATGTTGCAAATCCTGATTTATTGCCCAACATTATTTTGCTGGATATAAATATGCCGGTATTGGATGGCTGGGGCTTTCTGGAAGATTATACCTTACTTATGCCTGAACTGAGTAAAAAAATTGCCCTCTATATAGTTACTTCATCCATCTCTCCTCAGGATGTTGAAAAGGCGAAAGGCATAGTGGCTGTTACCGATTTCATTATGAAACCATTTACCAAAGAAAAATTTTTATTCATAGCTGAAAAGTATATTGAAACATAAAATTTTATTTTATACTCTTCATTTTATGAGCCAGCATATTAAAGAAATTACCGAGTGGCTTTACCAACATCATTTTCATCATCGCATTTAACTCTGATTCAAAGATTATTTGTCCGGTTGAATTGTTTTCATCTTTTTTAGTAATGAAAATAAACAATTGAAAAGTAAATGGCACCTTACCGTTTGAGCTGATAGTAATTTTTGTAACCGGTACTTTTTCAATTATTTTCATTCCGATGGTTGCCAGGCCTTTAAGATTAAATGAACACTCATCGTTTGTTGCTGTCCATTCAGTCACTTGAGGAGGCATTAATTTTTCGAAATTTTTGAAATCACTTAAATAATTGTAAATATTTTCAGCCGAATTATTTATTTCAACTATTTCACTTTCAATTTTTGTTAAAGCCATGGTCTACGAATTACGAATTAATACGAATTTACGAATCTGTGTTGTTAAATTGACTCCTGACTAATTGCCTACTGCTAAATTGCCTAATTGGTTCCTATTTCCCCCATTCCGCAGGGTTTTCGCGCCAATCTTTTAATGATTTTAAATTTTTTTCGGCGATGTAGTTCGATTTTAAAGCTTGTTTAACAAGTGTTTCATAATCACTTAATGCAACCAATTTACATTTTGCTTTTTTGAAATTATCAACTGCCGTTTTAAAACCATAGGTAAAAATAGCTGCCATTCCTTTTACTTCACATCCTCTGTCACGTAGCGCTTCTACTGCTTTTAAGCTGCTTCCCCCGGTTGAAATAAGGTCTTCGATTACAACAACTGATTGTCCTTTTTCTATAACACCTTCTATCATATTTGTTAAGCCATGTTTTTTGGCTTCGGAGCGAATATAAACAAAAGGCAAGCCTAACTCTTGTGCAACAAGGGCCCCTTGAGCTATTCCTCCGGTTGCAACGCCGGCAATAACATCGGGCTTGCCAAATTTATCCATTATGGCATTCACAAATTCCTGCCGGATATAGGTTCGTATCTTTGGATAAGAAAGAGTTACGCGATTATCGCAATAAATTGGAGAATTCCAACCCGAAGCCCACACAAAAGGTTTGTTGGGTTGTAATTTAATTGCTTTAATTTGCAGTAGGAATTCGGCAATTTTTAAAGCGGATTCTTCATTTGGTTTCATAAAGCAAAGATATTAAACTATTTCGGTAAGCCATATTTAATAAAAACAGAAATGATAAAAATATTTTCTCTGAACAAAACGGTATATTTAATCAATAACAGGTTGAGTTTCAAGTCTAAGGATGAAGCGGTACTGGTAGCAATTGAAACTTCCGATGAGATGACCTTAAAGTATGGTAAACTGGTAAACAAAAAAAAACTGAAAGAAATATATTTCTTCCATGAAAACCTGGAATTTTTATTTAATAGTTTTTCTTCCATGTTCCGTATCATTGAGGCTGCCGGCGGGTTGGTGAAAAACAGTAAAGGGAAATATTTATTTATTTTCCGTAATGGTAAATGGGATTTGCCGAAAGGTAAAATTGAAAAAGGAGAAGGCATAAAAACAGCTGCTATTCGTGAAGTAGAAGAGGAGTGCGGTATAAGCGGATTAACTATTATCAGGGAATTGCCTCCAAATTTTCACACTTACTTTATAAAAGATAAAGCCATTTTGAAACGCACCTATTGGTTCGAAATGCTTTGTGATGATGGTTCTCCGCTGGTTCCGCAAGCAGAAGAAGGCATTACTGATGCACAATGGATCGCAAAAAGCAAATTTGAAAAAATTTATAATAATACGTTTGAATCAATAAAAGAAGTGTTAAGAAATGCCAGGATTTTATTTACTGTTTGAAGTTTTTAGTTCATAACCTGTGAAAGAAGATACTATTGATAAATGTTACCATTGCGGGGAATCGTGTGAAAAGAATGTGATTACTTCGGATAATAAGCATTTTTGTTGTGAAGGTTGTAAAACCGTATTTGATATTCTTGACCAAAACAACCTGTGCAATTATTATACTATTAATTCATTCCCCGGCATATCTGTGCGGAATAAGAATTCATCGGTTTTTGCATACCTGGATGATGAACTGGTAAAACAAAGACTTATCAGTTTTACCAATGGGAAGATAAGTACTGTGAGTTTTCATCTTTCCCAAATTCATTGTAGTTCCTGCATATGGCTACTTGAAAACCTTTATAAACTAAATAAGGGCATATTAAAGTCACAGGTAAATTTTCATAAAAAGGAAATCCATATTTCTTTTTTGGAGGCTGAAATTTCTTTGCGTGAAGTAGCTGAGTTATTGGCTAATATCGGATATGAACCCAACATTAATCTACAGGATATGGAAGGGAACAAGGTTGGCAATCCCTACAAAAAATATTATCTCAAACTAGGATTGACTTTCTTTTGTTTTGCAAACATTATGTTGTTAAGTTTTCCGGAATACTTTGGCATGGATGCCATATCTGATGGGTATTACCGGAAGTTTTTCGCGTATATTAATTTCCTTTTATCCTTACCCGTACTATTTATCAGTGCATCAGAATTTTTTCTCTCCGCTTACAATGGTTTAAAGCAAAGAAATTTGAATATGGATTTTCCAATTGCACTGGGTATTTCGGTTATTTTTATTCGCAGTTCTATTGAAATCTTTTTCCTCGGTGAAGCCGGTTATATGGACACCCTGGCATGCCTGGTTTTATTTATGTTAACAGGACGGATGTTTCAAAACAAAACATATGAAAGCATTTCATTTGATCGAAACTATAAATCTTATTTTCCTGTCGGGGTGACATTAATCAAGGATAATGAAGAGATTAATATACCTGTTTCAAAGTTGAATATAGGGGATTGCGTTTTGGTTCGCAACGAGGAGTTAATACCCGCAGATGCGGTGTTATTTAAAGGAACAGCTCACATTGATTACAGTTTTGTAACAGGCGAATCGGTGCCTGTTGATAAAAATCTGGGAGAAATTATTTATGCCGGAGGGAAACAAGTAGGAGCAGCAATTGAATTGAAGGTTATTAAACCCGTATCACAAAGTTATCTTACCCAATTATGGAACAATGAAACTTTTAATAAAACGGAAAGCCCCACTATCATTTCAATGGCAAACCGCGTAAGCCGTTATTTCACTATTGTTATACTATTTATCTCCATTGCCGTGGCTGTTTATTGGCTGCAAACCGATATTCAAAAGGCCTTTAATGCATTCAGTGCCGTTCTGATCATTACCTGTCCATGCGCACTTGCATTGTCTTCACCATTTGCGCTTGGCAATGCGATACGGATTTTAGGAAAATGGAATGTCTTTTTTAAAAACGGAAATGTGATTGAAAAATTAGCTTCAATCACCACTGTTGTATTTGACAAAACTGGCACTATCACACAGGCTGGCAAGGCGAACATCAAATTTTATGGTGATGAACTCAGCGAAAAGGAGAAAGTGATCATTAGCACCATTACAAAACAATCATCCCATCCACTCAGTAAAAAAATCTGGCAACACCTGAATACATTCAGTAATCTTGAAATTGATAACTATCATGAATATCCCGGAAAAGGAATTTCTGCATTTGTTGATCAAAGAGCAATAAAAATAGGGGCATACGGTTTTGTGACTGACAAAATTACAACACCTCTCAATGAAAATCTTTCGGCTAAAGTATTTGTATCAATTGACCGGCAGATCAAAGGCAATTATGCAATACAATCCGAGTACCGATTCGGGCTAAATTCACTGTTAGCTACTCTCAACAATAAATACGCTGTAGCGTTGCTTTCTGGCGACAACGATGCGGAACAATCGTTTCTGAAATCATTATTTCCTGATGGAAGTTTGCTCCGTTTTAACCAGCATCCGGCAGATAAACTAAGTTTTATAAAATCGCTTCAGAAAAAAAACGAAACCGTTCTGATGATAGGAGATGGGCTAAATGATGCAGGGGCTCTCAAACAAGCCGATGTGGGAATTGTAATATCAGACAATATTAATAATTTCAGCCCTGCCTGTGATGTAATTATGGATTCATCCAGATTTAGCAGTCTGGAACAAATCATCGGATACAGTAAAAAATGTATTACGATAATAAAAGTGAGTTTTCTCCTCTCTTTTTTATACAATGCAATTGGTTTGTTTTTCGCAATCCAGGGAACTTTGTCACCTCTTATTGCTGCTATATTAATGCCCTTGAGTTCCATTTCAGTTGTCCTTTTTACAACCTTTTCAACAAAAATCAGCGCAAACAGGATGCTAAATGCTTGATAATAAGTTGTTTTTTAGGGGGCGGTATGTTGTTTTGTGATTTAAATCATGCTGTATAGAATTGCCTATATTTGCCCCATTAAAATAAGTAATTTTTTACTATGCGACTTATATCATTTGTTTTATACCTGTTTTCTATTAATTTTATAGCTTGAGCAAAAACCATGAGTGTGCTTTTTTTATTGATAGGGTTGAGTTTGATTGTGGCAATCGTTTTTTTACTGGCTTTTTTTTTGTCGGTAAGAGGCGGGCAATATGATGATGACTATACTCCTTCGGTACGAATGCTGTTTGATGATGAAAAAGACAATTCAGAAAAATAACCAATAAAAAAATATATGGAAATTGAAAAATTCTCCTACGACAATAAAATTGTAAAGCTGTTTGCCTATGCTACGATACTCTGGGGGCTGGTAGGCATGCTCGCCGGTTTATTAATAGCTTTACAGCTTGTTTTTCCTGCATTAAATTTTGGATTACCAGAGACCACATTTGGTCGTCAAAGACCACTGCACACCAATGCCATTATTTTTGCTTTTGTGGGGAATGGAATCTTTATGGGTGTTTATTATTCACTGCAGCGGCTTTGTAAGGCCAGAATGTTCAGTGATCTGCTTGGCAAAATACATTTTTGGGGTTGGCAGCTTATTATTGTTTCAGCGGCAATTACGCTGTGCATGGGGTTTACCACCGGCAAGGAATACGCAGAGCTTGAGTGGCCGATAGATATCGCTATTACGTTGGTCTGGGTTGTGTTTGGTCTGAACCTGTTTGGAACAATAATAAAAAGACGGGAAAAGCATTTGTATGTTGCAATCTGGTTCTATATCGGTACCTGGGTTACAGTTGCGCTTCTGCATATCGTAAATTCCTTTGAGTTACCGGTAAGTTTATTTAAAAGTTATTCCTGGTATGCCGGTGTACAGGATGCACTTGTTCAATGGTGGTACGGACATAATGCGGTGGCATTTTTTCTGACAACACCTTATTTAGGTTTAATGTACTATTTTGTTCCAAAAGCTGCAAACCGCCCCATTTATTCATACCGGTTATCAATCATCCACTTTTGGGCTTTGATTTTTATTTATATCTGGGCAGGACCCCACCATTTGCTTTATACTGCATTACCTGATTGGGCGCAATCTTTAGGAATTGTATTTTCCTTAATGCTTATTTTTCCCTCCTGGGGAGGGATGATTAATGGTTTATTAACCCTCAGAGGTGCATGGGACAGAGTACGCGAGGACGTTGTATTAAAATTTATGGTTGTAGCAATAACCGCTTATGGTATGGCAACCTTTGAGGGACCAATGTTGTCCTTGAAAAATATCAATGCTATCAGCCACTATACCGACTGGATTATAGCACACGTTCACGTTGGTACGCTTGGCTGGAATGGCTTTTTAACATTCGGTATCCTTTATTATTTGATCCCTAAAATGTTCAGGACAGAGTTGTATTCAAAAAAACTTGCCAATTGGCATTTCTGGATAGGTACCCTGGGTATTATTTTTTATGTGATTCCAATGTACTTTGCTGGTTTCACCCAGGCCGGAATGTGGAAACAATTTACTGTTGATGGTCAGTTGCAATACAGATTTCTGGAAACAGTTACTCAGATTATTCCCATGTATGCACTAAGATCGTTTGGAGGAGCTTTATACTTAATCGGCGCGATTTTTATGACTTACAATTTAATAAAAACTATCAGGGCGGGTTCTTTCTTGGATAATGAAGAAACGCAGGCAGCTCCACTTTCCAAAGTGTATGAAAAAGCAAAAAACGAACATTGGCACCGATGGATTGAAAGCAGGCCAATTCAAATGTTGGTTTTAAGTTTAGTAATTGTATCCATAGGTGGAATCCTTGAAATAATACCCACTTTCCTTATCAAATCCAACATACCTACCATTGCCAGTGTTAAACCATACACTCCACTTGAACTCCAAGGCAGGGATATTTATATCCGGGAAGGCTGTTATACATGCCACTCACAAATGATCCGTCCTTTCCGTTCCGAAACAGCCCGTTATGGAGAATATTCAAAAGCGGGAGAATTTGTGTATGACCACCCTTTTCAGTGGGGATCAAGACGGATCGGTCCGGATTTAGCAAGAATAGGTGGGAAATATCCTGATGCCTGGCATTATAATCACATGTTAGACCCTACCTCCATTTCACCGGGTTCAATAATGCCGGTTTACACGTGGTTGTTGGATGACGAGCTTGATACGGCATCAACTCCGGCAAAAATAAAAGCGATGATAACTTTAGGTGTTCCTTATCCAAAAGGATATGAAAAACTTGCAAATGCGGATTTAAAAATACAGGAGGATTCGATTGCAGCCAGTTTGAAAAGAGATGATATTCAAACGCCATCTAATAAGGAAATTATTGCACTTATTGCATATATGCAAAGGTTAGGAAAGGATATTAAAGGCCTGCCCGCAATTCCTGCTAAGGTAAAAAAATAAAAAAATTAAAAGGATATTATGAAATTTGTTAATTATCTAACGTCAATTGCAGGTATAGAAATTTACCCACTATTATCTTTTATTGTTTTCTTCCTGTTTTTTTTAGTATTAACTATTTGGACTTTGAGAGTTGATAAATCACACATAAACAGACTCAAAAATTTACCATTTGAAAATAAGGAGGGCGATAATTTTCCTCCAATAATAAAATAATCTATGAAGCATTTTTTAAAAAAATATTTAAAATCCGCTCGGAAAGTCAATAGGCGCATGTATTTAACAAGTGCATTCATATTTTTCCTTTTTTTTAGTGCATTTGCACAAACGGGTGGTTCCGAAAATGTTTCTCAGTCTGATTTGTTCTCTAATTCCCTTTTCCTGTTACTTGTATCAGTAGCCCTTTTTCTTCTTATTATCATTGTAAATTTAATTTCGAAATTAAAAAATATTAGCGCTTTTTTTAAAAATAATAAACCTGGGCATGGGAGTAATATTATTGGCATCCTTATTATTCTGGGAACATTTTTGAGCCAGAATATGATGGCTCAGGGTACTGGGGAAGAAATTAATTTATCAGCTTCTTCCACTATTGGTGGAGTTGACTCTGCTATCTTTTTCTTACTTGTTTCTGTAATCTTGTTAGAGTTGATCACTGTTATTGCATTGGCACAGCTCATTAAGCATTTTGAGAAAAACTTAATTGCAAGGGATGCAGGATCTAAGAATGTATTTGACACCGTCGAATCTTTTTTAGACAGTTTAAGTGCTTCAGTCCCTATAAAACAAGAGCATGATATTTTACTCGACCATGATTATGACGGCATCCGGGAACTTGACAATAATCTCCCTCCGTGGTGGAAATATGGTTTCTATATTACCATTGTGGTTAGTATTATCTACTTTTTTAATTACCATGTTTTCCATACTGGAAATTTACAAGTGCAAGAGTATAAACAAGAAATTTTGGATGCTGAACTACAAATGGCTGAATATAGAAAATCAATGCCTAATATAATTGATGAAACAAATGTAGTTGCATTTGCCGATGATATCAGCATTGCAAATGGTAAAAAAAATTATTTGGCGAGATGTGGTTCCTGTCATGGGAAATTAGGCGAGGGAAAAGTGGCACCCAACCTTACGGATGACTATTGGGTGCATGGAGGTGATATTAAAAGTGTTTTTAAAATTATTAAATATGGTTATACCGACAAGGGAATGAAAGCCTGGGATAATGAATTCTCTCCTAAGCAAATCAACGAATTGGCCAGTTTTATATTAACATTGAAAGGAAGTAATCCTCCAAATGCGAAAGTCCCTCAAGGTGTCCTGTATACCGTAACAAATGACAAAAAAGAGGAGCCAGCAAAGGGAGTTGAAAAAGCAAATGCAGCACAAGAAGACAGTATATCATCCGGGATAAATGATACAATAAAAAAATGAAAACTGAACATCAAAACCAAGAAAGTTTTAGGGATTCAATTGGGACTATTGATGATGAAGGGAAACGGATATGGATTTATGCTCAGAAACCCAAAGGAAAATTATATAATTGGCGAAATATAACAAGTTACATTTTCCTTTCCATTTTTTTTACACTTCCTTTCATCTCTTTTAATGGTTACCCCCTTTTTTTGTTCAATGTTTTAGAACGAAAATTCATCTTTTTTAGTGTTATTTTCTGGCCTCATGATTTTTTTATTTTTGGACTTGTGATGATTATTTTAGTCATTTTTCTTGTCCTTTTTACGGTAATTTTTGGCCGTATATTCTGCGGCTGGGCATGCCCTCAGACCATTTTTATGGAAATGGTTTTTCGCAAAATTGAATACTGGATTGAAGGGGATGCGGTAAAACAAAAAAATCTTGATAAAAGCCCCCGGACAACAAAAAAGATACTATTAAAAACAAGCAAACAGTTCATCTTTTTTGTAATCTCTTTTATTATTTCAATCACTTTTTTGTCCTATTTGATTGGAACCGAGGGGGTATTTAAATTCTTTCAAGAACCCGTTTCAAACCATACGGGAGGAATCATTTCACTTTTCCTTTTTACTACTGTTTTTTATGGGGTTTTTTCCTGGTTTCGGGAGCAGACCTGTTTAGTAGTTTGCCCTTATGGAAGGCTTCAGAGCGTTTTGCTGGACAAAAATTCAATTGTTGTTGCGTACGATTATAAACGAGGAGAACAAAGAAGTAAATTCAATAAAAATGAAAAACGCACTTCCGGTGATTGTATCGAATGCCACCAATGTGTAAAAGTGTGTCCTACCGGGATTGATATCAGAAATGGCACCCAAATGGAATGCATTAATTGCACGGCATGTATTGATGCCTGTGATATTATTATGGAAAAGGTCGGATTGCCCCCCAAGCTCATCCGCTACGATTCAGAAAATGGTATTGCCAATAATATTAAACTCCGCTTTACGTCCAGGATGTTTGCCTATTCAGCAGTATTAGCGGTTTTGATGGGACTTCTGACTTTTGTGTTGATCACCAGAACGGATTTAGATACTACTATCGTGCGGACTCCCGGACAATTATATCAGAAACTATCCATGGACAGAACCAGTAATTTATACAATGTGAAGCTAATCAACAAAACACATAATGACATTCCTGTGCAGATAAAACTTGAATCTATGGATGGCGAAATAGAAATGATAGGGAAAGATATTTTGGTTAAAAAAGAAGGTTTTGCCGAAGGAGAATTTTTTATTATTTTAGATAATAAAAATCTTGTAAAGCGTAAAACGACTTTGAGTGTTGGGATTTATTCCAATAATAAAAAACTAAAAACAATAAAAACAAATTTTCTAAGTCCAATTGCGAGATGAAAAAATTTCAATTTAACTGGGGGCTGAAAATAATTGTGCTGTACATTGGTTTTATACTGCTCATACTCACTCTGGTTTTTAAATCACTGAATCAGAAGGTTGACCTGGTTGCTGAGGATTATTATGCTCAGGAATTAAAGTATCAGGACAAAATTGATGGCATGAACAATTTCAATGAACTTTCCTCTCCGATAAAAACTACATTAGAAGGCAAGCGCCTTATTATTCAATTTCCAATAGAATTCAAACATCAAAAAAACAGTGGAGAAATCTTGATTTTTCGTCCTTCCGACTCATCGTTAGATATTAAAACCCCTATTATATTGGATGAAAATGGAGTTCAAACAATCAATAACAAAGGGTTAAAAAAGGGCGTTTACAAAATTCAAATTTCCTGCACTAATCAGGGAAAAAAAATTTATTCCGAACAATCGATCTACATCAACGAATGATTTCACTATTTGTAACTGCAATTAGTTTAGGCTTTTTAGGCAGTTTCCATTGTGTAGGCATGTGCGGTCCTATTGCTTTAGCTTTACCGGTATATCAGCTTTCACCACTTAGAAAATATTCTTCAATTTTTTTTTATAACGCAGGACGAGCATTAACTTATGGGATACTGGGCGGAATCTTTGGTATTATTGGACAGGGGATTTTCATTGCAGGATACCAACAGATTTTATCCATTGGCGTGGGTATATCTATACTGATTATATTGTTTCTGCCCAATACATTTATTTCAAAGGTTAAAAGTTCGACTAAGTTTTTTTCTTATCTGTCAGTTTTGAAACAAAGAATCGGACAACTTTTTCGCCAAAAAAGTTTCTCCTCTCTGTTTTTTATCGGGACATTAAATGGCCTGTTACCATGTGGGTTGGTTTATTTGGGTGTAGCAGGTTCAATTGCAACGGGCAACGCATTAAATGGCGCACTCTTTATGGTTTTCTTTGGACTTGGAACAATGCCTGCTATGATTGCGGTTTCACTTTTTGGAAATGGAATTAACCTTGCTTTAAGAAATAAAATCCGTAAAGTTGTCCCAGTGTTTGTTGGTTTGATGGCTCTTCTGCTTATTCTTCGTGGGCTAAACCTGGGAATTCCATATTTGAGCCCTGAGTTTTCAAAAGATACAAAAGTGGGTATTACAAATTCCTGCTGTCATAAAAAATAGTTATTGAGCTTTTAATTTAGTGAACCCCTCGCGGCTTTATCTCATTTTATGCGGGCTCAACTATTAGGTATGCAATTAGTGTCAAGTCAAGTTTGTTTTGTCGCATTGTTGGTCATTCCGAACTTG
>JAVHPR010000161.1:0-4156 GCA_036170695.1 Bacteroidia bacterium | reverse complement strand
GAACTATCAATTCCACCACTCATAGCTAATAATACTTTTCCTTTTTTACTCATCTCAAGGTTAGAAATAACGAATGTTTACGAATTTGCGAATATGTGTTTATAATTGTAATGTGTACGACAGATACCCCTAAATGTTTTTATTCCACAACCATATGGCATTGTCATTACGCTTTGGAACTTTCAAACATAAAGCCTCCCCAAGGTCTTCGACAAGCTCTGACTGACAGCGCGCAAGTCATATTGAGCCTGTCGAAATATGTGTATTGGCTTCTAAATAATGAAATTAGGGAAATTTGTCGTACACCCTAATTGCCAACTGACAAATTGTAAAATTGCTAAAATTCACTGAATTTATTTTGGCTCCACTCCTTCTTTAAACGAATCTTTCGATTCATTTTGTTCGGATTGTTTTTTAGCTTTTTCCTCTTCTTCTTTCGTAAATATTACATTTTCACTTTTATCTTTCGTTACGCCATTCTCATAAAGTACCTTTCTATTAAGCGTTCCGTCCTGATTATAATAAGTCCATGCACCATCTTTTAAATCATTTTTATAAAAGCCATCCACACTTACATTCCCGGTAGGATAATAAAATATTGCTTTACCATCTACCTTATCCTTACTATATTGCCCCTTATATTTTACGGTTCCATTCTCAAAATATTTTGTGCAAGGGCCATCCAATTTTCCATTTACCCATATTTTATTTTCGGATAACTGACCATTTCTGTAGTACACTTTAAAGTTTCCATTTTTTATTCCATTCAAATACACATCTTCTGACAATAATTTTCCTTCCTCATCATAAAACTTCCATAAACTATCCTTATTTTGATTCATATATTTCCCCTCTCCTACCATTTTACCTGCCACGTTAAAATGTTTCGTGTATGCAACTCCCCCATTTTGTGAAAAAATTGTAATTGCCTTTGGAACCCCTGATTCGAAATAATAAATAAACTTTCCCTCAGGAGAATTGTTCATGAAATTACCATCATATATTTTCTTTTTGTTTTCATCAACCTTAATCCAATGACCTTGTTTTTTACCGCCTGAATCTGTAATATTGGGAGCATCCTGGGCAAATAAAAAAACTGAAAATAATATATTTAATGCTATAAAAAATGCTTTGCGTTTCATTTTAAGGATGTTTGATTTCTGGTATAACGAAAAAATACAAAAAAGACACAGTCTTATGGATTTACAATAAGGACAGTACTTCATACAAAAGTAAGAAAAATTGTGGTTAAGGAAAAGGTCTATTTTAGAATAGACATTATATATTTAGGATTTTTATGGTTTTCTTTCTGGCCTGTCATCCCGAGCCCCGATTTTTCATCGGGGAGAGGGAACTTGTTATTTGTCAGTGTTTATTACAAAAAGAAGGCTCAAATTGTTTGAGAATACTACTATTTTATTGTTTAATCAAATTGTATAAAATCCATATTTGGATTTGTTGTTTTTATCAAAACGTCTTTCTTTTTTCGTGACCATCCCTTCAATTCCTTTTCCCTATTGATAGCTTCAGTAATACTGATGAAGTGTTCATAATAAACTAAATGATAACAGTGATATTTTCCTGCAAATGTTTCTATTTTACCTTTCTTTCCATAATGTTCAAACAATCTTCTTTTTAAATCATTTGTTACACCAATATAAAGTACTGTTTTGCCAGGATTTGTCGTAATGTAAATATAATAGTTATAATTCCACATACATCTTCGTTTTAACAAGTTCCCTCTCCCGCAAAAGGCGGAATCGGGAGGACACCATATTATGGTTCTACTTTGAAGAATAATGTCCCTAACTTATATATTCACAAATAAATCCCTTTTAATTCGATTGGTGGTATTCCAATATATCCTGTAGACTCTGTTCAATGGAAATAGTAGTGGTCCAGCCGGTTTCCATTTTTATTTTTTCATTTGAACCTATGATAATTTTAATATCATTAGGGCGAACCAATTGAGTGTTCACATTCTGAACAACAGATATGTTTAAATTAGAAGCCATAATTTGAATTACCTCATTTAATGAAATCCCTTTCCCGCTACAAATATTGTAAATCTCTCCTTTTTTCCCTTTTTTAAACAACAGGTAATAAGCCTTTACAACATCCCTCACATCAACAAAATCCCTTACAATAGAAGTATCACCCGTAGTTAATTCTTTTATGTCTGATGCATTATTTTTTAAATTAATCAACTGTTTAGCAAAAGAGGAAACAACAAAAATATCTTTCTGGAATGCACCGATATGATTAAATGACCTTGTCATTACAATATCGATTCCGTAACTATCCGCATATACTTTTGAAAGCATTTCCTGCGAAACCCTCGCAACAGCATAAGGACTATTAGGCTTTAATACATGATTTTCCTTCAATGGCAAGTCAAGCGCACTAACATTTCCATATTCTTCGGACGAACCAACAGAAAGTATCCTGCAATCTAAATTTAACGTATGTATTGACTCAATTAAATTTAGAAATATATTGGTGTTATTGGTGAAACTTTCAACGGGCTTTTTCCAACTAGCTGCAACACTACTGTAGGAGGCCAGGTGCAAAACATAATTAGGTTTAAACTCAGAAATAACTTTTTCGACTTCTGATTTATTGAGCAAATCCAACTTTTTAAATTCACATTTCACGAAGCTGAAATCGCTTATAATAAATGTTGGTTCATGAAGATCAATACCGACAACATGGACAATATTTTTTTTACTTTCCAGAAAATCTAAAAAATGTTTACTAACGAAACCCGAAAATCCTGTAATTAAAAACCGATCAGCAATATTCATAATTTTATTTATCTATTTTCTTAAAAAGTTCCTGTACACCATTTACATAGGTACTCCAAAGAAAACGTTGTTTTTCAATAATAGTATTTTGAGTAAAAATCTGCTCTTTGTTATTAACATAAAAATCCATTATTGCATCGGCAATTGCTGTAGGATTTATTTCAGTAACGAAGCCCACCTTGTTATGAGGAACAGTTTCGGGCAATCCTCCAACTTTAGTCACTAACATAGGTTTTTCGAAATGATAGGCTATCTGTGTAACAGCACTTTGTGTGGCGGTACGATAGGTAAGTGTAACCATATCGGAAGCGCAAAAATAATAGCGTACCTCATTGGAAGGAATATATTCTGTTTTTAAAATCACAGTATTTTCCAAACCGTTTTTTTTAATTATTTCAAGATATGGTGCTGAATCTTCGTAATATTCACCCGCAACAATAAGCTTTACCCCCAATTGTTTAACACGTTCATCTGCCATCGCTTCAAGCAACAAATCCAGACCTTTATATTTTCTAATAAATCCAAAAAACAAAAGATGTTTATCATTTGGATTTAAATGCAGATGTGCTAAAGCTTCGGATTTACTAACCTTTTCACCAAAAAGCCCATTCATGGGAAGAGGAAGAAATGATTTCTTATCATTATCCGTAAATTCATTCAAATCATTCAAAACAGATTCTGACATCGCAATAAAACCATCACATTGATTAACAAAATAATTGGTAAACATCCTGTCACCAGGTCTTTTCTCATGTGGAATAACATTATCAGTAATTGCAATCGTTTTGATATTGGTTCCTCTCCGAACTAATTTTGCTATGGTTCCCATACATGGCCCCATGACGGGCAGCCAAAAACGAAAAATCACATAATCCGGCTTTTCTTTTTTAATTTTTTTTGCAACTTTCAGCCAATTGAAAGGATTTACAGAATTTATGAGTGTTTCAATAGTAATATCTTTTGGACCAATACCATTATCAAACTGGGTTTTACCGGGAAATAAAAAACCCGGGTACTGCAAGGAAAAGGAAAATATTTTTGCATCAATACCTGCAACATTCATTGCACGGCATAATTCTTCATTGGAGTTTGCAATTCCTCCCCTTAAAGGGAAGGCAGGGCCAACAAGTATAACTTTTTGTTTAGTAGCTGACATGTGGACAAAGATAACAAAAAACAATTCTTTGAAAATTTCTCTCTTTCAAAATGTTTAAGACAAATATTTCAAAATAATTTTTTTCTAAACCATTCGGCAATATCATTTCGTTATGGCATTTTCAAGCATAAATGCCGTCCCTAGGTCTTCGACAAGCTCTGACTGACGGCGCGCAAGTCATATTGAGCCTGTCGAA
>JAVHPR010000160.1:0-4158 GCA_036170695.1 Bacteroidia bacterium | reverse complement strand
TTTTTCAATCTTTATAAGAGTTCAAAGATATGAAACTAAATGTCTATCTCTAAAATATTTATTGCAGGAACGTTCGCGTTATACCGGTTTCCATGGTGAGCGCAGTATGACGATAGGTGTATTTTACCGTTTCCGCGATGCGGCATATATTAATTTACGTTTGGATTATGAGGATTTTGCTTTTGCAGTGGCTTATGATATAAATATTTCGGGATTAACTCCGATATCAAAAACGGTAGGCGGATTTGAATTCATGCTGCAATACCTTGGTGTGTTTGGGTTTAATAAAAACAAAAAACGATCGAGTGATCAATTTATGTAGGTCATAAATTATCCCATTAATTCTTTCATCAGTTTATCTACTGATTCTTTCATGAGTGCTAAATCATGTTCAACTATCGCCAATCTGGCTTCCAATTCATTTACTGATTTACGGGCGGGTTCATCCGGTAATTCCTCTTCTTCAAAATCAATTGTTTCGCCCAACAAATGTGTATAACGCACTTCTTTTTGCCCGGCGCGTTTTGGTAGTTGTTGAACCAAAGGGATGTCATCATGCGCAAGTTTGTCCAATACTAAAAGTACTTCTTCCAACGATTCAAATTCATGTAAACGAGCCGAATTGGTATGTAGTTCACCTGCTGTTTGCGGACCACGTAAAAATAATAAGCACATAACGGCTAATTCAGCTGTTGTTAGCGGAAAAACCAAAGTGAAATTATGTTTGTATTTTACGGAGCGGCTGGTGCCACCTGTTGCGGTGGATGTTAAACCTAATTTCCTCAAGGAATTTAAAGCAATAACCACAGTTCCTTCATCATACTGAACAACAGGCTTACGCGACGTTTTTTGATTACATGCTAAAGTGAGCGAATTCAAGGTCATTGGATAATAATCCGGTGTTGTTTTGCTCTTTTCGATTAAGGATCCAAGAACTCGTATTTCTACGGAATTCATTATGGGCATTGTGTTTGGTAAATCCATTTTTGAGATAAAATATTTTGTTGTTTAAAAATAAAATGGAACGCAGATGACGCAGATTGTTTAGGATTAAAAATGATTTTTTGTTGTGTTTCTTTTAAGAAAAAAAATTATGTTTAACTTTATAAGTGTTCATCATAATTATCAGCGTTATCAGCGTTCCATTTATTTAAGGATAATATTCATAAGCTCCTAAATCAGGAAGAGAAGAACTACTATAATTAGGGCGATCTAAAAAATTTAAATCTTTACCAATAAAAATTGAAGTCGTGCCTTGATCAATTGCAGATAACGATGCAGCAGTTAGACGATAATCATTATTGGTTGCATCTTTAAAAGCAGGATCTAAATTTTTAGAAACCCAATTGTAATGAACACCATCGGCAATATTAAAATTTGTTTTAACAAGGCAATGATCAAATTTATACTTGAAATTTCCACCCAATAAGGATGAGTCCAATCCAACTTCTTCATCTAAATTGCCATACATAATACAATTACCAAAATAAGCACTGTCTAAATCACGTACCTGAGTTGTGCCGGTATAATCAACATAATAATTATTTAATGCTAATAATGGTGTGGTACGTTGGCTGCTACCATTCCAATAATTTGCGAAAGTGCATTGTTCAAATTTGTATTTTCCGCCAATGGTAAATGCTCCAACATACTGACCGCAATTGGCAAATACACAGTTATACCCTCTGATATAACTACCTTGTCCGTATATTGCAGCGGCAGACATGTTTTTGATAATGGTATTAGAAATTCTTAGCGTAGGATTAGTGGATAAGCCAATGGTATCGGCTTGTACACCAATGCTTCCATTTTTAATAATAGCCCAGTCAATCACATTATTAATACTGCCTTTCGAAAGCCATATTTTCCCCCATTGTCCGGGTATTTCTTTATAATCAGGCTCTAAGCGCGCACCTTGAAAAGTAACCTCATTGCCTTTTGTTCCACCTACCACCAATGTTCCCCCAGTATAAACCCATAAAACAGCATTGTTATTTAAATAAACACGTGTACCCGGTTGCATTGTTAATGTTGAGAATTCATCAACAACAGCATAACCGAATATTAAATGAGGTTTACCGCTTTGCCATGCAGTGCTGCAGTCAATGATGGAGTAGGGAGGAAACCCGTTAGTTGAAAAATGATCAGGCTTGTGCAAATACACGTCCTGCCCGACAGCCGTAAGTTTTACATGCTGAATGTTTCCGTTCGTTTCAAATAGTACTGAATCTCTTATCAATAAAGGAGAATTAACTCCGGTAGGATTTACAGTAACCTGCACAAAAACGAATAAACTATCACCTCCCAATATTTCAATGTCATTAAAAGATGATGCAGAAATACCATCTACATTGATTCGGAATTGCGAATTAGTTCCGGTAGCTACATAAATTTTTGCAACATTTATAGGCTGGCTGTTACGATTGATTATTCTGAAAATTTTAGTAGTAGAGCCTACCGTTGTAAATACAGTATCGAATAAAACTTCATTAGTAGAGAAACTAAGTTTCGCTCCCGAATTTGTCAGTAACTCATCTTTTCTACAGGATGAAAAAATAAAAAGCACAAAAAATAGCAGATAAAAAAAATGTTTGATCGACTTCATTATACAAATATAGAACAGATGGCTTGGATAACGGTTTTTTATACTAAATATTTTATTGTTAATTAAATTTTAAAACTTTTATTTTAAAAAAAACAATTCTGTAAAGAGGAACAGTTTATTAATTGTATTTTAGCGCCCATTAATTTAAAAACCTAAACCTAAACATTATATGTCATATTTATTTACATCCGAATCTGTGTCGGAAGGACACCCGGACAAAGTTGCTGATCAGATTTCTGACGCATTAATTGATAACTTTTTAGCATTTGATCCACAATCAAAAGTTGCTTGTGAAACATTGGTAACTACCGGCCAAGTGATGCTTGCAGGTGAAGTAAAATCAAATGCCTATCTGGATGTACAAACCATTGCCAGGGATGTGATCAGAAAAATTGGTTATACCAAAAGTGAATATATGTTCGAAGCAAATTCATGTGGTGTGCTTTCAGCTATTCATGAACAGTCGGCTGATATTAATCAGGGAGTTGATAAAAAGAAAAAAGAAGAGCAGGGAGCCGGTGATCAGGGTATGATGTTCGGTTATGCTACCAATGAAACCGAAGATTATATGCCATTAGCATTAGATTTGGCTCATAAAATATTAATTGAATTGGCTGTTTTGCGCAGAGAAAATAAGCAGATTAAATATTTGCGTCCTGATGCAAAATCACAAGTAACATTAGAGTATGACGATAATAATGTCCCTGTGCGTATTGATGCTATTGTGGTTTCAACACAACATGATGATTTTGATTCTGAAGCAAAAATGTTAGCGAAGATTAAAAGTGATATTGTATCAATTTTAATTCCTCGCGTAAAAGCTAAATACAAAAAATTTGCAAACTTGTTTAATGATAAAATCAGTTACCACATTAACCCTACCGGTAAATTTGTAATTGGTGGACCACACGGTGATACAGGTTTAACAGGTCGTAAAATCATTGTAGATACGTATGGTGGAAAAGGTGCACACGGTGGAGGTGCATTCTCCGGTAAAGATCCTTCAAAAGTAGATCGTTCAGCAGCCTATGCTACACGTCACATTGCAAAAAATTTAGTAGCTGCCGGTATTTGTTCCGAAGTATTGGTTCAGGTATCATACGCAATTGGTGTTGCTAAGCCAATGGGTATTTATGTAAATACTTATGGTACAGCCAAAGTGTTAATGACAGATGGTCAAATTTCAAAATTGGTAGAAAGTGTTTTTGACATGCGTCCATACTTTATCGAACAGCGTTTAAAATTGCGTAATCCTATCTATAGCGAAACTGCAGCATACGGACACATGGGGCGTAAAAATGAAATAGTAACTAAAACTTTTAAATTGCCTGACGGTAAAGAAAAGAAAATGAAAGTTGAATTATTTACCTGGGAGAAATTAGATTATGTTGCTAAAGTAAAGGCAGCTTTTAAAGTGAAATAGTCTTTTTTATTTAAATTTAAAATGCCTGTCTCGTAGTTTTTCGAGACAGGCATTTTTGTTTTTAAACTATAGGATATTACTAATAACTACATAGCATAGGCGACATTTGATTCACAAAAAAACGATCTAC